>NZ_BAAGYZ010000028.1:0-48531 GCF_054778995.1 Streptomonospora sediminis | reverse complement strand
ATCGCCGTCGCGGCCGCGGTTGCGCGGGGCTCCGCGCCGCTGGCGGGGACCGCCGCGGCCGCCGCCGCGCGAACGCTCGGGCTCCGGCGGCTCCACCCAGGGCTCCCAGGAGGGCTGGCGGGCACCGGTGACCTCCTGCAGCAGGGTGTCACCGGGGTTGACCAGGTGCTGCTGGGCCTCGACACCGGCGTCGCCGAGCAGCTTGCGTGCCGTGCGCCGCTGGTTGGGTGCCACCAGCGACACCACGCGGCCGGACTCCCCGGCGCGGGCGGTGCGGCCGCCGCGGTGCAGGTAGTCCTTGTGCCCGGTGGGCAGGTCGATGTTGACGACCAGGTCGATGCCGTCGACGTGGATGCCGCGCGCGGCGACGTCGGTGGCGACCAGGGTCTGCACGCGGCCTTCGCGGAACTTGGCCAGCGTCTTGGTGCGCACGCTCTGCGTCTTGCCGCCGTGCAGCGATGCCGCGGGCACTCCGGCGGCCACCAACTGCTCGGTGATGGAGTCGGCGCGGTGCTTGCTGCGCACGAACAGCAGCGTGCGGCCCTCGCGGGCGGCGATCTCGGTGATGACCTGCTTCTTGTCGTGCGGCAGCACCTTGAGCAGGTGGTGCTCCATGGTGGTCACGTGCGAGACGGGCGGGTCCACGGAGTGGGTGGCGGGGTTGTTCATGTAGCGGCGCACGAGCTTGTCGACGTCGCCGTCGAGCGTGGCCGAGAACAGCAGTGTCTGCGCGTCGGAGGGCACCTGGTCCAGCAGCGCGCGGACCTGGGGCAGGAACCCCATGTCGCACATCTGGTCGGCCTCGTCGAGCACGCTGAAGCCGACGTCGCTCAGGTCGCAGGCTCCCTGCTCGATCAGGTCGGTGAGGCGGCCCGGGGTGGCCACCAGCACCTCGACGCCGCGGCGCAGTTCGTTGATCTGGCGGGAGTAGGAGCTGCCGCCCACGACGTCGCCGATTCGCGCGCCCAGCGGGCGGCCGTAGTCGATCAGCGCGTCGCGCACCTGGTGGGCGAGTTCGCGGGTGGGGACGAGTACCAGACCGCGGGGGCGGCGGGATGCTGCGCGGCGCTCAGCGGTGCGCATCAGCAGCGGGAGCCCGAAAGCGATGGTCTTGCCCGATCCGGTGCGCCCGCAACCGAGCACATCACGGCCTTCCAGCGCATCAGGGATGGCGGCGGCCTGGATCGGGAACGGCGCGCTGACGCCGTTCTGCGCGAGCTTTTCAACGATCTTGTCGGGTAGTCCCAGATCGCCGAAACCCGGGCATGCGGCATTGTCCGTCAAGTGACGTAAACCTTCCTCATCAGTCGGCGGCGTTTCGAGGAAGGCTCTGCGGCCCCTTGGGCACGGCAGAGAGATCACACAAACGCGCCGGATAACGCGCCTCGGGAATCCTTGCGGATCCCCGGCGCCAGGCGGCCCGGCGCGCCCGATGCGCGCAGCACGGATTGACCGCCTTGTGCAGCCTACTAGACCGTCGTTTGGAACCGGGACGGCGCCGCCGGTATTCCTGCGGTGAGATCCGCCTCCTTACCGGTCCGCTGCGTACGCGCCCCGTGCGGGAGCGGGAGGCGGCGGGGTTCGCCGCCCGCCGCGTCCCGCCGCAGTGCGGGGGCTACCGGTCCGGGTCCTGGGCCGCCATTGCGGCCAGCCGCTGGGTTTGGGCGGCGCGCTCGGCCGCGGCCTGCTCTTCGAGGGTGCGGCCGTTCGCGCCCAGCAGGAGTTGCTTGGTGGCGGCCGCGGCTTCCCCGGGCACGGCCAGCAGCGCGGCCACGAGGTCGTCGACCGCGCCGTCGAGTTCGGCGCCGCCGACGACGAGCTCGGCCAGCCGCAGCTCGCGCGCCTCTGCGGCGGAGACGGTGCGCGCGGTCAGGCACAGTTCCATGGCGCGGTTGGGGCCCACCAGGTCGACCAGCGGCTTGGTGCCGGTGAGGTCGGGCACCAGCCCCAGCGCGGGCTCCTTCATGCACAGCTGCGCGTCGTCGGCGAGGATGCGCAGGTCGCAGGAGAGCGCAAGCTGCAGCCCGGCGCCGATGGCGTGGCCGCGCACGGCCGCCACCGTGACGATTCCGGGCCGGCGCAGCCACAGGAAGCCCTCCTGGAATGCGGCGATGGCCGCGTCCAACTCGGCGCCGCCGGCGCTGCCGCCGGCGATGGTGTCCATCAGCGAGGGCTCGCCCTCGGCGCCGCCGGGGCGGAACATGTCCAAGTCGATACCGGAGGAGAACGACGGGCCCTCTGCGTTAACCACAACAATACGGACAGAGCCGGGCAGGGTCTGGCCGACATGGGCCAGTGCCTTCCAGGTGCGTCCCGTCATCGCGTTGCGGCGCTCGGGACGCGCCAGAGTCACCGTTGCGACTTCGCCGTTCACCGCGAGCCGCAGCCCGGCCGCTTCCAGTCCGGCGTCGCCGGGTCCAGCCGCATCCGCCATGCGCACCTCCGCAGTGTGTCGCTGTGCCGCCGCAGCCGACCTGCGGGCCGCCGGCGTCCGATCGATGTCGGCCCAGGTTATATTCGCCATCAGCAGAGGCTGCAGCGGCGGTGCGGTTGTTGCGGCGCCGGTGTTGCCGGTCTGGTGCGGCGTATAGGGCCGTTGCGGCAATGGGGACGGCGCGGCAGTGGGGCCGTGGCCGGCAGCGGGGCGCGGCGGCCTGCCGCAGCCCGTCCCCTGGCGGGACCGGTAACGATCGCGGCCCGCACGGGCCGGGCGGGCGGTTCCATGCCGGCAGCGGTGCGGGTCAGCGGGTGCCGCCCTTCGCGGACGCCTTGTTCCAGCCGGAGGATTCAGAGGATTCCCAGGCGCTCCCGCAGGGCCGGGGCAGGCCCGATTCATTGCGGCGGGAACGCTGTCTGCAGTGGCAAGGCGTGGCGCGAAGGACCGCGGGGCCTTGGAGGCGTCCGGCCGCCCAAGGTGTGCACTCGCGCCTGGAAACCGATTTCCGGGCGGAGCGGGCCGGGCGCTCAGCCGCGGCGGGTTGCCCCTCCGCGGCCGCGGAGGGTGACGCCCGCCTCGGTGAGCAGGCGGTGCACGAATCCGTAGGAACGGCCGGTGGAGGCCGCCAGCGAGCGGATGCTCTCGCCTTCGTCATAGCGTCTTTTTAGTTCGCTCGCTAGTTCCGAACGTTCCGTGCCGGTCACTCGCGTGCCCTTCTTCAGGGTCTCGGCCACAACGTCCTCCCGTGCTCGTGGGTGATCAACGCGACATCGCTGCCCATGATCAGCCATGCGGAAGCCGGTGGCTACCCGTCGGCGACGCGGTGGAGTCGTCCCGACGCGGCGTGCGTATTTCGGTCAGTCCCTAATGTGGACCACAATTTCGGCCGCGACAACCACCTGGCACCAGCGCGCGTCGCGCCGGCCGCCCGGTGCGGATCCGCAGCTCAGGCGAGGGTGATCAGGTCGGTGAACTCCGAGGTCCACAGGTCCTCCACGCCGTCGGGCAGCATGATGACCCGTTCCGGCGACAGCGCCTCGACGGCCCCCTCGTCGTGGGTGACCAGCACGATGGCGCCCTTGTAGTTACGCAGCGCACTGAGGATCTCCTCGCGGCTGGCGGGGTCGAGGTTGTTGGTGGGCTCATCCAGCAGCAGCACGTTGGCGCTGGAGACCACCAGCGCGGCCAGTGCCAGCCGGGTTTTCTCGCCGCCCGAGAGCACGCTCGCGGGCTTGCCGACGTCGTCTCCGGTGAACAGAAACGAGCCCAGCGTGCGGCGCGCCTCGACCTCGGGCAGGTCGGGGGCCGCGTCCATCATGTTCTCCAGTACCGAACGGCCGGTGTCGAGGGTCTCGTGCTCCTGGGCGTAGTATCCCAGGCGCAGCCCGTGCCCGGGCAGGACCTCGCCGGTGTCGGGTTTTTCCACACCGGCCAGCAGCCGCAGCAGCGTGGTCTTGCCCGAGCCGTTGAGGCCCAGGATGACCACGCGGCTGCCGCGGTCGACGGCCAGGTCCACCCCGGCGAAGATCTCCAGCGACCCGTAGGACTTGGACAGTCCCTTGGCGGTCAGCGGCGTGCGCCCGCTGGGCGCGGGGTCGGGGAAGCGCAGCTTGGCCACGCGGTCGGATTGGCGCTGGCCCTGCACCGAGCTGAGCAGGCGTTCGGCGCGGTTCTCCATCTGGTGGGCCGCCCGCGCCTTGCTGGCCTTGGCGCGGAAGCGGTCGGCCTGGCGCTGCAGCTGGCCGGCCTGTTTCTCGGCGTTGGCGGTCTCGCGCTTGCGGCGGCGCTCATCGGCCGCACGCTGGTCCTGGTAGCCGCGCCAGCCCATGTTGTAGATGTCGATCACGGACCGGTTGGCGTCGAGGTAGAACACCTTGTTCACCACGTCCTCGGTCAACTCGACATCGTGGCTGATCACCACGAGCCCGCCCTGGTGGCCCTTTAGGAAGTCGCGCAGCCAGGCTACGGAGTCGCCGTCGAGGTGGTTGGTGGGCTCGTCCAACAGCAGGGTGTCGGCGCCGCTGAACAGGATCCGGGCGAGTTCGATGCGGCGGCGCTGGCCGCCGGAAAGCGTGCCCAACGGCTGGCTGAGCACGCGGTCCTCAAGCTTCAGGCTGCTCGCGATCGAGGCGGCCTCGGCTTCGGCGGCGTAACCGCCCATCACGTGCAGGTGCTCCTCGGCGCGGGCGTAGGCGCGCCCGGCTTTCTCGCGGACCTTGGAGTCGTCGCTGCCCATGCGGTCTTCGGCCGCACGCATGCGCCGCAGCGCGTCGTCGATACCGCGGGCCGAAAGGATGCGGTCGCGGGCGAGCTCCTCGGGGTCGGTCGCCCGCGGATCCTGCGGGAGGTAGCCCACCGTGCCGCCGGTGGTGACCGCGCCCGCCGTGGGGATGTCTTCGCCGGCCAGCACCTTGGTCAGGGTGGTCTTGCCTGCGCCGTTGCGGCCCACCAAGCCGATGCGGTCGCCGGGGGCGACCTGTAGCGAGGTGGGTTCCAGCAGTAGCCGGGAACCCACGCGCAGTTCGAGGTCAGAGGCGATCAGCATGGCACAACGACTTTCTGGCAGCAGGTGGTGCAGGGCGGTGCGGTCAACGGAGGAGGAGGTGCGGCGCGCGGCCGAATCACGCGGCGCAGCACCGGAAGGCGAGGGTCAGTTGGCGCGCATGCGCCCAGACTAGTGCCTCAAGGTCAAACACGTGCGACCGCGGCGTGATTCCCGCCCGCTGCGACCGGCCCGCCGGCCGACCGTGCCGGTGCTCCGGCCGGCGGCCGGAGCACCGGCAGTCATCCAACCGTTCCTAGGACCGCGTGGAACCGCTGTCGCCGGCCTGCCGGTCGGCGGCGGGCTCGGACGGCGGAGCAGCCGCGGATCCGGTGGCGTTGTTCGCCGGCCGCGCACCGGAGGCGCGCTCCGCAGGCGTGTCGGGGCCGCCCTGGGCGACCTGGTCGGGCCGCCCCCCGGCGGCTGCGCTGATGCGGCCGGTCTCTTCGGCCCGCGCCAGCGGGCGGTTGCGCAGCAGGGCCGCCAGCACCGCCACCACCGGGGTCGCCAGGAACATACCGAGGATGTTGCCGACGATCCCGCCGACGGTGATGACCAGCAGAACCACGGCCGAGGGCAGTTCCAGCGCCTTGCCGTACACCCGCGGCGCGAAGACGTGGCTCTCCAGTTGCTGCACGACCACCACGACCGCGACGACCACAACCGCGATCAGCCAGCCCTCGGTGACCAGCGCGACCATCGCCGCCAGCAGCCCGGTCAAAAAGGCTCCGATGACCGGCAGGAACGCACCGACGAAGGTCAGCACGATGAGCGGAATCGCCAGTGTCGGATCGATCAAAAAGACCAGGAACAGCCCGATGCCCACCGCGTCGATGAGCCCGACCAGCGCCACGCCGCGGACGTATCGCCCCATCACCCCATAGGAGATCTCGGCCGCGGCCTTGATGGAACGGCGCGAATGGCGCGGGAACAGCGAGGAGAGCCACTCCATGAGCAGGTCGCCGGAGTGCACGAAGTAGACGGTCAGCACGACGATGAGCACGACGCCGAGCAGGATCTCCAGCACGGTCGTACCGGCCACCAGCGCCTGGTTGACCCACTGCGACCAGTTCTCCTGCAGCATGGAGCTCAGTTCGCGCTCGACGGCCTCGATGGTTGTCGTGGCCAGTTCCGGGTCGAGCCCGAAGGCCTGCAGGTAGGTCGGCAGGTCGTCAATGGCCTGCTCGACGCTGTCGACCAGCCCGGAAAAGCCCGAGATGGCCGGCTGCACGACCATGGTGATGACCCCGGACAGCACGATCAGTCCGCCAATGCAGGCGATGGCGGTGGAGGTGCCCCGGCCCAGCCCCTTGCGCCGCATCCAGTTGGTGGGCGGCATCAGCAGCGCGGTGACGAACACGGCCAGCACCACCGGAATCGCGACCACGCTGATGTAGGCGAGGCCGTAGACGATGAAGCCGACGACGACTCCGATCAGCAGCAGCCGCCAGGCGACGTTGCCCATCCGCACCAGCATGTTGTCCGGCTCGGGCGGGTGATCGCCGCCGGTGTCGGGTGCGGCTACTGCGGGCCGGGGCTGCTCTGCGGGTTGCGGGCGCGTCCTGCGCCTCCCTTTCAGCAGCGGCCATTCCCACGGCCGTGTCAAGCGCACGTCTTCCCCCTACCTCTGCTGCCTGCGCGATGGCGCCGTACCGTTACCGGCCACGCCGCACCGATCAGCCGAAGTTACCGTATTGCCGGGTAAGCACACCGCTAAGTGCACCGCCCGGGTCGGCGGTGCGGCCGGCACCGGCCGGGGAGGGCCCGGCGCCGACCGCACCGGCTATCCGGTGCAGCCGGTTACAGCTGCCACGGTTCGCGCGGCCGGTCGCTGTCGACGATCTCGTTGCCGAAGGGCGCCAGGGCGACCGGGATCATCTTCAGCGATGCCCAGGCCAGCGGGATCCCGACGATGGTCACGGCCAGCCCGATCGCGGTGCCGATGTGGCCCAGCGTCAGCCACCACCCGGCCACGATCAGCCAGATGATGTTGAGCAGGGTGCTGCCTCCCCCGGCGCCCGGCTTGCGGGCGAGCTCGCGGCCGAAGGGCCACAGGGCGTAACGCGCCATCCGGAACGACGCGACACCGAACGGGATGGTGACGACGAGGATGTAGCAGATGACGCCGGCCAACACATAGCCCAGTGCCAACCACAGCCCGGCCACGAACAGCCAGATGACGTTGAGAAGCAAGCGGAGCAATGCCACTTGGGGTCGTTTCCCTTCCAGAGTTTCGCCCCGGCGCCGCAACGCGGCCGGGGAGTTCGGTGGCCTCTACCCGCATACGACGCCGCTTGCGCGCTGCGGGGTTCCGCGCCGCGCCCCCCGTTCGTCCCCTAAGGGGGCTGGGCGCACGGCGCGGCACACCGTACGCGCGATCCCGGTGTGCGGCGCACGGCCGGTCGCCGCGGCGCCGCGCCAATTCGCCGGAGGCCGCTAATGCGGGCACCCGCTCCGGCCCGCGCGTTAGGATCGGGGGCGTGCAGATCACCAAGCTCGGACACGCCTGCGTGCGCCTCCACCGCGACGGCGCCACTCTGGTCATCGACCCCGGTGGATTCAGCGAATCCGACGCCGCCGTGGGCGCCGACGCGGTAGCGATCACGCACGAGCACCCCGACCACTTCGACGTGGACCGCCTGCGCGCGGCGGCCGCGGCAAAGCCCGGCCTGGATATCTACACCCATGCCGGAATCGCCGCGCAGTTGCACGAGCTCGGCGACCTGGACGCTCGGGTGCACACGGTGGCCCATGGCGACACCATCGCCCCCGCAGGGTTCGACGTGCACGTCTACGGCGAGCGGCATGCCGTCATCCACCCCGACCTTCCGGTCGTCACCAACGTCGGGTTCCGGGTGGCCACCGCCGATGGCGCGGTCTTCCACCCGGGAGACGCGCTGACGGTTCCGGAGGACCCGGTGAGCACGCTGCTCGTGCCGGTGCAGGCGCCGTGGTCGAAGATCTCCGAGGTCGTCGACTACCTGCGTACCGTGCGTCCGGCCACTGCGGTGGTGGTGCACGATGCCCTGCTCAGCGAGACCGGCGCCGGTGTCTACTCGCGCAACGTCAGCCGGCTGGTGCCCGATATCGCTTATACGCACCTGCAGCCGGGAACCGTCACCAAGGGCTGACCGGCCGAGACCGCAACACGAGCCGGACGGCGGCCGGGCCGGACCGGTCCCCGCCGCCGCGCGATGCCCCGCTCAGCGAGACCGGCGCCGCGGTGCCGGTGCCTGCGCACGCAACACCTCGGCCGACCGGCGCCCGATATCGCCTGCGCGCACCTGCGGCCCGGGCCGTCACCACCGGCTGATCGATCGAGACCGCAACGCGAGCCGGCCGGGCCGAAACGGTCCCGGCCGCCCCTGATGGCGGGTGGCGGTGCCGCCCCGCTGGTCACGGGCACCTCCGGACCGATGCCGCGTGCTGCCGGGCGCGGCCGGCGCCGCTCGGGCACCGTGAGCCCTTACCTGTTTTGCAGGCGGTCTAAACCTTAATGTGATCGGCTCATCACGCCTTGCCCCTAGGCAGGCGGGCCATCGGTCAATACGATGTGTTGCACCCGGTTGAACAGACCAGGTCTTCGCAAATCAACACCGAAATCGGACATATGACCAGACTTTGGTCAGTGTTGATCGGTTTCGGTAACGGTTAAGCGAGTAATTTCCCCACCCCCCGTGCGCAAGCGGGAGTGGGGATGGCATGATTACGTACCGGCTCGCAGGGAGGGCGGCACCGCCTCCCCGGCCGTTTCGTGTGAGCGCCCCGCCGGTTTCGGCGGTCGGCCGCAGTGGCCTCCACCACACCCGGGAACACCGAAACAACGCACGGCGTTCAGGTCGTGCGGGGTTGCTCACGCTGTATGACTGCTTACACGTCTGACCCTTTCTTCCCGACAGCTTACTAGTGATTTCAGTAGAGGTGGTTCAACCATGTCTCAGGTACGCCGGCAGGCCACGCTGCGCCCCCGCCCGCACTGGGGGTGGCAGGATGCCGCCGCGTGCCGGGGCGAGGACCTTGTGCTCTTCTTCGGCCCCGATGGCGAGCGCCAGCCGGAGCGGGAGATCCGCGAACGCAAGGCCAAAGAGATCTGTACTCAGTGCCCTGTCCGTACCGAGTGCCTCGATTACGCGATCTCGCGACCCGAGAAGTACGGCACGTGGGGCGGCCTGAACGAAGACGAGCGCGCGTCCGAGCGCCGGCGCCGTATGCGCCGTGCCAACGCGGCCTGATCCGATACTTCCGCCCCGGCCGAACTCGCAGCGGACGACGATCCGAGACAACAGTTCTCTGAAGCGGCCCCCGGCCACGCTAACCCGCGGCGCCCCGACGGTTACCCGTCGAGGGCGCCGCGGGTTTTCTGCGTCTTTTTCCGCCGCGCTCGTTCCCGCCCGCGGCCAGGCGGCAGGCGGCGGCGCGCACGCGCGCGGCCCGCGCCGCCTACACATGGCGGCCCACACCGTGGTGCTCGTCCATCAGCGCCATCACCTGGTGGTCGGAAAGCTGGCCGAAGTCGCTGTACCACTCCCCCACGGCTCGGAAGTTCTCCGGGACCGCCAAGGCGACGATGCGGTCGGCTTCGCCGCGCAGCGCGTCGATCGCGGATTGCGCCGCCACCGGCACCGCCAGCAGCACCCGCGCGGGGTTGCGGCGGTGGACCATGCGCAGAGCGGCGCGCGCCGTGCCGCCGGTGGCCACCCCGTCGTCGACGACGATGACGTCGCGCCTCCGGAGATCCGCAGCAGGGTGTCCCCTCCGGTAGGCGTCCAGGCGCCGGTCCAGCTCGGCCCGCTCGGTCTCGACCGTGTGCGCCAGATGCTCGCGTGTCAGCCGCAGTTTGGCCAGCGCGGCGTCGTCGAAGCACACGTGGCCGTCCTCGGCGATGGCGCCCACGCCCAGTTCGGGGTGCCCGGGCACGCCGATCTTGCGCACGACGACGACATCCAGCGGCACGCCCAGCGAACGCGCGAGTTCGGCACCGACCGGGACCCCGCCGCGCGGCAGCGCCAGCACCACCGGATTATCGGCGGCATAGGCCCGCACCCGCTCGGCGAGGCGGCGGCCGGCCGATGCGCGGTCGGTGAACGGCAGTGACACGGGTAGCGGATTCATAGGGCTGTTGGGCGCCGGTCCGGCCCGCCGTGCGGGTCGGGAGCGCCCGCTCCTCGTCCAGTCGTCCAGACGGTCCGGATCGTCAGATCGCGTACCGCACGGCGGAAAGTGCTACCGGCATACCCGCCCGCACTCACCCGCCAACCTCGTCGGCGCGCAAAACTCATCCGCCCCCCCGATCGGCGCGGCCACCGGATCGGCCGGATCTCTCGGCACAGGACGAACGCCGGTCAGCCCCAAACGCGGCGGAAATCGCTCTCCAGCACGCCCATGATCAGCGCGTCGTGGCGGCGCCCGTCCCACAGCAGCGCGTCGCGCATCCGCCCTTCGACACTGAAGCCGCAGGACCGGTAGACGGCGATGGCGCGCATGTTGAACGCATAGACGTGCAGCCAGACGCGGTGCAGCCGGATGTGGTCGAACGCGTAGTCCAGGACCAGCTTCGTGGCCTCCTTGCCCAGCCCCTGGCCGGTGAACTCGATCGCCGAGAGGGCGATGCGGTAACCGGCGCTCTCGTTGTCGGCGTCGATGTCGGTCAGCGCCAGCTCGCCGACGAAGCGGCCGCCCGGCTCCTCGATGATCGCCAGGTCCAGCCGGTCGAGCTGGTCGGACCGGGTAGCGCACCACTCGCGGACCTCGTCGTAGCTCAGCCGGCGGTGGGTGCCGGTGAGCCTGCGGACCTCCTCATCGCGGGTGGACTCGAAGAAGTCGTCGGCGTGTTTAGCCGCGAGCGGCACCAGCTTGAGGTGCTCACCCGCGAGGGCGGGCTTCTCGCGCAACGCGCTCAGGTCGAGCATCGAGGGGGCTCCCGAGGTCGTGAGTCGGATGAGCGGGGAGGGCAGCGGGGAGAGAGGAAGGGGGATATGGCCGCGGCTCCGGTGAAGCCGGTCAGAAGATCATATGTAAAGGCCTGACGGGCGCCGCACAACCCCTTTGTGCCCTGGAGTGCGCCATCACGTAATCTGCGCGGGGCGCGTGGGCGCCGATTCGTCCGACTTTAGGGAGGTCCGGTGGCTCTCGGGCAACCGGTACGCCGCGCCGACGACACTGCGCGCCGAGCACGCCTGGCCGTGGCCGTACTGTTCCTGGCCAACGGTTTTGCGTTCGCCAACATCGTGCCCTGGCTGCCGACCATCAAGACCGAACTGGCGCTGTCGAACACCGAACTGGGCACGGCCATCGGCGCGATGCCGTTGGGCGCGCTGGTCACCGGCATGCTCGCGGGACCGCTGATCGCCCGGTTCGGCAGCGGCCGTGTCGCAGTGGGCTCCGGCCTGGTCCTGGCCGGCGTGGTGCCGCTGGTGGCCGCCGCACCGGCGTGGTGGACCCTGGCGCTGGCCCTGTTCTGCGTCGGGTGGATGGACGCGTGGATGGACTCGGCCATGAACGCCCACGGCCTGCGTGTGCAGCGCCGATACGGCCGGACCATCATCAACACCTTCCACGGGCTCTGGAGCGTGGCCGCCGTGGCCGGCGGCCTGGCGGGTTCGGCGATGGCCGGTTGGGGCGCACCCCGCCTCGCCCACATCGCGGTGGTGACCGCCGTACTGCTCGCAGGGCTGATCGCCATCGTACGGCTGCTCCTGCCCGGTCCCGAGGCCGATGAACCCGCCGCCGCCGAACCGGCGCACCCGGTGGCGACCACCCAACCGGTGACCGCCGGTCCGGGCTCCTCGCATCCGGAATCCGAACCCGGGTCCGAAACCGGCCCTGTGGCCGGCCGCGGTTGGCGCGCGCGGCTGCGCATTCCCGCTCGTTCGCTCGGCATGCTGGCCGTGCTGAGCGTCCTGCTGATGTCGGCTGGGGCCATCGAGGACTCCGCGGCGTCGTGGGGTGCGGTCTTCATGCGCGACGAGTTGGCGGCCCCGCTGTTCCTGGTCGGCCTGCCGTTCGTCGCCTGCCAAGGGATGATGACCATCGGCCGGCTGACCGGCGACCGGGTCACCGACCGCTTCGGCGCGGTCGCCGTGGCCCGTGCCGGAGCGCTGCTGTCCGCAGCGGGCATGGCACTCGCCCTGCTGGCAGCGGCGCCCATCGCCGCCATTGCCGGCTTCGGGCTGATGGGCTTGGGCGTGGCCACCCTCTTCCCGCTGGCGCTGGCGGCGGCCGGCGAGATCCCGGGGTTGCGCGGCGGGCACGGTGTGGCGCTGGCGGCGTGGCTGGCCCGGCTGGGTTTCCTGGGCGTACCGCCGCTGATCGGTGTGATCGCCGACGCAGTGTCGCTGACGACCGGGCTGTGGCTGATTCCCATCGCGGGGCTGCTCGCCGCCGTGCTCGCCGCGGGCCTGCGCCCCGCCCGGGCTGCCAAAGCCGCCCGGTAGCGCCTTGGGGCCACCGTGGGCTCGGCCACCGAGCCTCCGGAGGCCGGGCCGCGCGCCCATCGGGGCCCGCTGCGACCCGGCGGGCTTATCCGGTGCCGCCCCGGGCCGACCCGTTTCGGGCCGGCCCGGGGCGGCTGCCGCCATGCGGGCGCCTGGTTACTGCGCCTGCGTCGGACGCCGTGTGGCGTAGAGGGTCACCGCACCGATTCCGGATGCGATGGCACCGCCGAGGACGAATCCGGTGAGGTCGACACCGGTGGTGGGCAGGTAGCCGCCACCATCGGAGCCGCCGGAGGCGGTCGTGGCGCCATCGCCGGAGTCGGCGCTGCCGCCCGAGCCCGAACCGGAGTCGGAGTCGGATCCGCCGCCGGTCTCGCCGCCGCCGTCACCGCCACCGGCCTCGTCGGCCGGCGGGTTGCCGTCGTCGCCGCCGGAGTTGTCTCCGCCGCCGTCACCCGGACCGGGGGTTTCACCGCCGCCGTCACCGGGGCCGGGGGTTTCGCCGCCGCCGTCATCCGGAGGATCGGTGGGGTCGGGGTCCTCGCCACCCGGGTCCTCAGGGACCTCGGGGTCGCCGGGGTCCTCGCCACCCGGATCCTCGGGAACCTCGGGGTCGCCGGGGTCCTCGCCACCCGGATCCTCAGGGATCTCCGGGTCACCGGGGTCCTCACCGCCCGGGTCCTCGGGAACCTCGGGGTCGGGGATCTCCGGGGTCTCGGGCGGCTCAGGGTCCTCACCACCGGGCAGGAGGTTGTCGACGGTGTCGCCGACCCCGGGCAGAATCTGCGGCTGCACGACCGGCTCCTCGGCAGCCTTCTGCTGGTTGGTGCCGACCCCGGTCCCCGGGTTGCCGGGGTTCGTCTGCTCAGCACCGGTCCCCGGGTTATCGGGGTTCGTCTGCTCGGCACCAGTTCCCGAAGGGTTCTCGGGATTCTGCTCCGCGGCGGCATAGGCCGGTGCGCCGGCGAAACCGGCGGCCAGCAGCCCGGCCGCGGCCACACCGACCACGCGTGGTGTCCAGGACATATGACTCCTTTCAGTTCGAGCGGGGGTTACTCGGGCACGAGGGCGTAGAGGTCGCTGTTGGCGACCACGATCGCGCGTCCGCCGAGCAGGCCCCAGGGCCGGGCGACGTCGCCCTCGAGTTCGATCGGCTCGGCCCCGGCGGTGGTCGCCACCGCGACACCGCCGACCTCGCCGAAGACGGTGTCGCCGGAGACGCTCACGACCTCGAATCCCGCTAAGGCGGTTGCGCTTCCGGCCTGCAGATCGGCGACGACGGGCCCGTAGGCGGCCGAGGTCGGGCCGTAGGCCCACCCCGCATCGGCCAGCCCCTCGGCAGGGGTCTCGGTTGCGGCGGCGACCGAGCCGTCATTCCAGTTGTGGAATGCCAGCAGCACCCGGTCGCCGCCATCGGGCAGGCTCCAGGCCGCAACGACGTAGCCGCCGCCGGCCGTGTAGACCTCGTCCAGGGAGCCGGCGCCTTCGGGCGCCTTCGGCTTGACGTTTTCGGTCGTGCCGTCGGGCGCAACCCAGGTCCAGGGGCCGCGGACAACGGCGGTGAGCACCCGCTCGCCGTCGGAGAGCAGCGCGCCGCTGCCGTCCGGCTTGGACACCGGGGCCAGTTCGCCGTCCACGGGGATCGATGCGTTGCCGCCGGCGAGGACCAGCGGCGCGCCGCCGGCAAAGCTCACCTCGGCGTCCTCGGGCAGCGCGATCTCCTGCGGGGTGCCGCCCTTCGGCGGCCACAGCCACAGCGACGCGCCGCCGACGAGTGCGACGGCGTTCTCGGCACCGACGCGCACGAAGCGCGGCGTGCCGGAGGCTTCATCGGCGGGCAGCGGCAGGTCCGCGCTCCACTTCGGCTTGCCGTTGGCGCCGACGACACGCAGCCTGCCGGAGGGGTCGATGTAGGCGGCGCGGTCGCCGCCGGGTGCGACGTCGGGCTGGGTGCCCTCGTGCATCGGCCGGCTCCAGACGGCCTGCCGGGTGAATCCGGGCGGTGGTTTGCGCCCTTCCATGGCCGCGGCGGGCTGCTCGGTCGCGGCTTCCTGGGGCAGCACTTCAGGCACGTAGCGCACGGCCACGACCGCCCCGCCGACAACGAGGACGAGCGCGAGCACGCCGCCGCCTGCGGCCAGAGCGACGCGCCGGCCGCGCTTGGGCCGCTTCCGCTGCTGGTCGCTCATCAGCGCGACCTCGGTACCGCCCGCGGCCCGCACAACTCCGGTGGGGCTGACGATGAGCTGCCAGGCCCCGTTGGCGTCGCGCGCATTGACCAGCACCGGCCTGCCCAGGTGGGCGGCGTAGTCGGCGGCAAGGTCGAGGGCGGCGTTGCGCGTCTCCTTGGGCGTGGCGCCGAAAACCGTGCGCGTGTGGCGCTCGATGGTGACCTCGGCGCTGCGCTCGTCGGGCGAGACCACCAGGACCACGGTGCTGCGCTGGGGCGCCGCTGCAGATTGCTCGGTCACGGCCGCCTCCGGGTCCGGGCCGCACCAAAGCGGACCGCGTAGGCCACTCGCCGCGGTGGAGACGCTGCGGTCATGTTGTGCTGAACCTGTTCCATCACGAGGGATGCTGTCGTCTGCGACGCCGGGGGCCGAAGCGCGGATCCGCCGGGCCCGACCGCCTGAGCGGACCGGACGGCTGCGGGGAGTCATCACGGGTCACGGTGATGATACTTATCCCCTGGCGGCGCCCGCAGGCACGGGGAGCCCCATGCGGTGACCGCCGATGCACGCCCCGCAGCGCGATGGCGGCCCGCGGCCAGGCCGCCACCTGCAGTGGAGCCGATCGCACGCCCGCCGCCGCGCACATTACCGGCCGCCGCCGGGCCCAGCACCGGCTAGGCAGACGATCCCGTATCTTTTTGGCCACATTCGGCCGCCCGTACAAGCCAACCGCATTGCACTACCGGGAGACACCGGCCGACTCCGCTGGGTACCGCGGGAGTGCCGGCGGCCCGGCAGGTACTCAGCAGGTGCCGAGCATGCCGGCCAGCGCCGCCCGGTCGGTCGCAGGCAGCCAGAGCCCGTACCGGTCGACCACCCCCACGTAGGCGATGGCGTAGGTGCAGCGGAACGCCGGATACGGCCGCCACCGGCCCGGGCCCGAATCCCCCTTGCTCTGGTTGGCGGGGCCGTCGGTGGCGAGCAGGTTGGCAGGGTCGTTGGCGAAGTCCACGCGCCGATCGGTGTCCCACTGCGCCGCTCCGGTACGCCAGGCCAGTGCCAGCGGCACGACGTGGTCGACCTGCACCCGCATGGGTTCGGCTGCGGAGAACTCGATCCGCTCGCCGGTGTAGGGGTCTTCCAGCACCCCGCGGGTGACGGTGCAGTCCGCGGCGGTGCGGGTGCTGCGCAGGTCGCGGGCGAGGATGTCGTGGCGGGTGGGGCAGCCGTTGCCGTCGGTGTCGGCCCAGGACTCGCCGAACTCCGCGCGCTCGTAGTCCGCGCCGGATTCTTCCGGGGCGACCTCGGCGCGGGTCAGCAGGGTCTCGGCCCGCTCGACCTGCTCTCCGGTGGGCGGCCGGGCGCCGGGTGCGGACGATGGGGCCGGCTCGGGAGAAGGCGCGGCGGAGCCGTCTGCGGGCGGTCGGCCGCCCAGCGGCGGCAGGACGCCGCAGCCGGCGAGGACGGCTCCCGCCGCGGTTAGCGCGGCGGCGGTGCGTGCGCCCGCAGGGGCGGTGCGGCGGGAGCGGGGGCGGGCGCGGCAAGGGGCAGCGGTGCCACCGGTACCGGGCGTACCGGTATTGCGGCCGCGGGCGCAGGCCATGGTGACCACCTGGCCGGCGCGGGTGAGGGGTACGGAGCGGGTACGCGCCGGTTACTACGAGGATGCCGGAGGGCGCTGCCCGTCCTGCGCCGGGGGGTGCGCGGCCGCACCGGAACCGCCGGTGCCGGTGCCGGTTTCCCGGTCCGCGCCGGTGCCGGTGCCCGCTGCCGTGTCCGCGGGCGCCGCCTCGGCGCCCGTGTCCGCTCCCGCCTCGCGTGCGCGGGCGGAGTCCTCCTCGTCGATGGGGTCGGCGCCCCAGCCCAGCAGGCGCCGCAGCCGCGCCGTGATCTCCGCTGCGGTCTCCCCGGTCGGCGCCTCGTCCGGCCGTCCGGTGGCAGCGAGCGCCTCCTCGCGGCGCTGCACCATGCGGCGGGCCCGCGCGTGGCGCAGGGCGGCGATCTCGGCGCGGGCCTCGGCGGTACGCGGGGTCGGCCACCGGGCGTCGATCTCGGCGTTGAGGGCCGAGCCGACCAGCACGGCCAGCGCCATCAGCCACAGCCACGCCAGTACCGCGATGGGCGCGGACAATGAGCCGTAGATGCTCACCTGGCCGAAGGACGCATCCAGGTAGATCCGCAGCAGCGCCGATCCCGCCAGCAGGACGAGCGTGGCCACGACCGCACCCGGCAGGTGGCGCCACAGCGGCGTGCGTACCGGGGTGCTCAGCACGTAGAGCATCGCCACCGCCAGGGTGCTCAGCGCGCAAACCACGGGCCAGTAGAGCAGGTGGAGGTATCCGGCTGTTCCGGGAAGCAGGTTGTGCACCAGGTCGGGTCCTGCCACCAGCACGGGCAGCACCATGAGCGCGAACACCAACCCGCCCAGGTAGGCGACCAGCGCCAGCAGCCGCCGGCGCAGGTAACCGCGCAGCTCGTCCAGGCCGTAGGCGATGGTGATGGCGTCGATGAAGACGTTCATGGCGCGCGAGCCCGACCACAGCGACACCAGGAACGTCACCGACAGCAGACCACCCTGGGCGCCCGCGAGGAATTCGTCGACCAGCGGCGCGACCAGGGAATCAACCGCCTCGGAGGTCAGCGCGGTGGCGGCCAGCCCCAGCAGCCAGGCCCGGATCTCCAACACGGTGCCGGTTCCCAGTACCGGCCGCAGGTGGCCGAGGGTGCCCACCAGCCCCAGCAGCAGGGCGGGCAGGGAGAGCAGCGAGAAGAACGCCGATTCCGCGGCCAGTCCCACGACGCGCGTGCGGGAGATCGAGCCCAGTGTCCGCGCCACCACAAGCACCACGCCGCTCAGCAGCGGGTGGCTCCGCTGCCACGCCGCGAACCGCGCACCGGCGGCGCGCACGATCCGGTTCCACAGGCCCCACACACTTCCAACCTAGAGCCCGGATCCCTCCGGCGACCGCCGCGGCGCGCAGACCACCTGAAACAGGGTGATTACAGGTTGAAAAAGGTGGACGGCATGCGCTTCTCCAATCGGACACCCCGGCGCACTGCCGCCGGCACCCGCCACACTGCCCGGCCGCCACTTGTCAAGTGACAAGCTTCACCGATACCCGTGCCGCCGGAACCTGGACAAAGAGCCGGGCAACGTGGCATCGTCAAGGACATGATCGCTGCTTTGGACCCGATGCTCTGCGTGCGCCGGCACGTGGACTTCCTTCGGGTCCGCAGTGCCATCTGTCGCAACGTCGGCTGACCCCGCCGCTTTGTATTTTCCTACGCCCGAATTCTGGGGCGCGAGCGGCGCCGACGTTCTCCCACGACTGGCCTTCCGTTGAGCCCTGTGCACAGTGCCGTGCCGGGTTGCGAGGTCCCGCCGTGGTGCGCGCGCCGGCGGCCCTACGCCCCGCGCAACCGCTTCGGAGGACCCCGCAATGCCTCCCACACCCGCATCGACCGGCTCACGGCCGCGGCGCGGCGAGGGCCAATGGGCGCTCGGCTATCGCGAACCGCTGAACAAGAACGAAGAGAACAAGAAGAACGATGATGGGCTCAATGTCCAGCAGCGCATCATCGACATCTACTCCAAGGCCGGGTTCGACTCCATCGACCCGGCCGATCTGCGCGGGCGCTTCCGCTGGTTGGGCCTCTACACCCAGCGCGCCCCGGGCATCGACGGCGGCAAGACCGCGGTGCTGGAGCCCGAGGAGCTCGACGACCGCTACTTCATGATGCGGGTGCGCATCGACGGCGGCCAGCTGAGTGCGGCCCAGCTGCGCGTCATCGGCGAGATCTCCACGTCCTACGCGCGCGACACCGCCGACATCACCGACCGCCAGAACGTCCAGCTGCACTGGATCCGGGTCGAGGACGTCCCGGCGATCTGGGAGAAGCTGGAGTCGGTGGGCCTGTCGAGCATGGAGGCCTGCGGCGACACCCCCCGCGTCATCCTGGGCTGTCCGCTGGCCGGCATCGACGAGAACGAGATCCTCGACGCCACCCCGCAGATCCAGCAGGTCTACGACGACTACATCGGCAGCCCGCTGTTCTCCAACCTGCCGCGCAAGTTCAAGACCTCAATCTCGGGCTGCTCCGCGTTCTGCACCAACCACGAGATCAACGACGTGTCCTTCGCGGGCGTGGTGGGCCCCGACGGCACGCCGGGCTTCGACCTGCTGGTCGGCGGCGGGCTGTCGACCAACCCCATGTTCGCCGAACGGCTGGGCGCCTTTGTCCGCCCCGACCAGGTCAGCGACGTCTGGGCCGGTGTCGTCTCGATCTTCCGCGACTACGGCTACCGGCGGCTGCGCCACCGCGCCCGGATCAAGTTCCTGATCAAGGACTGGGGCCCGGCGAAGTTCCGCGAGGTACTGGAAAAGGAGTACCTGGGCTATGCGCTGCCCGACGGCCCCGAGATCGACATGCAGGAAGGCCTGCAGCGCGACCACATCGGTGTGCACCGCCAGCGCGACGGCCGCAACTACGTCGGATTCGCGCCGCGCGTGGGGCGGGTTTCGGGCACGCGGCTGACACGCATCGCCGACATCGCCGAGGAGCACGGTTCCGACCGCATCCGCACCACCGCCGACCAGAAGCTGGTGGTGCTCGACATCGCCGACGACCGGGTCGAGTCCATCGTGGCGGCGCTGGAGGCCGAGGACCTGCGGGCGCGCCCCAGCGTCTTCCGCCGCCAGACCATGGCCTGCACCGGCATCGAGTTCTGCAAGCTCGCGATCGTCGAGACCAAGGACCTCGGCGCCTCGCTGATCGACGAGCTGGAGCGGCGGCTGCCGGACTTCTCCGAGCCGGTCACCATCAACATCAACGGCTGCCCGAACTCCTGCGCCCGCATCCAGGTGGCCGACATCGGGCTGAAGGGCCAGTTGGTCACCGACTCCAACGGCGAACAGGTCGAGGGTTTCCAGGTGCACCTGGGCGGCGGGATGGGGCTCAACCCGTCGTTCGGACGCAAGGTGCGCGGGCTGAAGACCACCGCCGAGGACCTGCCCGACTACGTCGAGCGGGTGCTGCGCCGCTTCGCCGAGCAGAAGCACGAGGGCGAAACGTTCGCGGCCTGGGCTTCCCGGGCCGAGGACGGCGACTTGAAGTGAACCCGGCGAGCCGGCGCCCGCGGAGGGCGGGCGCCGGCCCCGCCCGGGCCGAACGGCCGGACCGGGCCGCCCGAAGAGCACCGAAAGCCCGAGAGGAGCGGTGAGGCGGAACATGAGCGAACGCGCCGCCCCCCACTACTGCCCCTATTGCGGAGACGAGGACCTGATTCCGCACGAGGAAGGCGGCGAGCCGGGCGCGGGATACGCCTGGGCCTGCCTGTCCTGCGCGCGGGTGTTCCGGGTGAAGTTCATCGGTCTGCGCTCGGCCGCCTTCGGCGGATCGAGCGGCGGTCCGAGACCAACGGATGGGAACGCATGAACGTCACATTGGACGGCCAGGAGCTGGCGGAGCGGGCAGCGGCCGAACTGGAAGACGCCAGCGCCCAGGAGATCATCCAGTGGGCCGGCGAGACATTCGGCGACCGGCTGTGCATGACCTCCTCCATGGCGGACGCACTCATGGTCGACCTGGCCTCCCAGGTCGTCCCCGGGATCGACGTCATCTTCCTCGACACCGGCTACCACTTCGCCGAGACCATCGGCACGCGCGACGCCGTCGAGGCCATCTACCCCATCAACCTGATCAACGTCGAGCCGCAGCGCAGCGTGGCCGAGCAGGACCGCGACCTCGGCCCGCGGCTGCACGGGCGCAACCCCAACATCTGCTGCCACCTGCGCAAGGTCGAGCCGCTGCGCCGCGCATTGGAGCCCTATGACGCGTGGCTGACCGGTCTGCGCCGCGACGAGGCCGCCACCCGCCGCAGCACCCGGGTGGTCCAGTGGGACCGGCGCCGCAAGATGGTCAAGGTGAACCCGATCGCCCGCTGGACCCAGCACGAGGTCGACACCTACATCGAGGAGCACGGGGTGCTGGTCAACCCCCTGCAGTACGACGGCTTCCCCTCGATCGGCTGCGCGCCCTGCACCCAGCGCGTGCCCGAGGGCCAGGACCCGCGCAGCGGGCGCTGGGCCGGCATGAACAAGACCGAATGCGGTATCCACCTTTGAGCGCGTACGGGAGCGGCCCGGCGGATACCGCGAGCGCGCCGCTGGTGGCGGTGGCCCACGGCAGTGCCGACGCGCGCTCGGCGCAGGCGGTCGAGGCGCTGTTCGAGCGGGTGCGCGCCTTGCGTCCGGGGCTGGACGTGCGCGTGGCCTACCTCGACCACGCCGCGCCCCGCGCCGGCGACGCGCTGAGGGGGCTGGCCACCGAGGGTGCGGGCGCGGCCGTGGTGCTGCCGGCGCTGCTGACATCGGCGTACCACAGCAAGGTCGACCTGCCCGCGGTGCTGGAGGAGGTGCGCGAGTCCTGCCCGTGGCTGCGTGTGCACTACGGCGCCACGCTGGGGCCGCACCCGCTGCTGCTGGATGCGGTCGAGCGGCGGCTGGCCCAGACCCCGGGTGCGGCGGGACCGGACACATCGCTGGTGCTGGCCGCGGCGGGTTCCAGCCACCCGGAGGCCAACGCGGTGATCGCGCGGTCGGCAGCCGAACTGGAGCGGCGCGGCCCCTGGGAACGCGTGGTGCCCGCCTTTGCCTCGGCCGCCTCGCCCACACCCGGCGAAGCGGTGGCGCAACTGGCGGCGGCGGGCGCCTCGCGGGTGGCCGTGGCGAACTACCTGCTCGCCCCGGGCTTCTTCGCCGACCGGGTGGCCGAGCAGGCCGCCGCGGCAGGAGCGGTGGCCGTCTCGCCCGCACTGGGCGACGCCCCCGAGGTCGCCGAAACGGCGCTGCGGCGCTACGACGAAGCACTGGGCCGCCTGCCGTCCCGCAGCGCGGCCTGAGCCCTATCCACCGCGGCCGCCGGGCCCGGCCCACCCGGGTCGGCCCGGCGGCCGCAGTGCGTGTACCGAGCGCGCCCGCTGGTCGGCGTACGGCCCGGGTGGCTAGGCTTGAAAGCGGAATCCGCGGTTTCCCAGACACGGAGAGAGGCTGTTCCCTAACATGGCGGAGTCTCGAAGAGGAGCAGAACCCATGTCCGTTGCTGCAGTAGAACCGCCCGCGGCGCCCCCCTCAGCCGCTGCGGAAGACACAACGCTCCGCTCTGTGGCGGAGCGCATGGCCGACATGCTCCCCGAAGGTTTCCGCGCAGAGATCCTCGAAGGAAGCATCGTCGTGTCACCCACTCCCACCATGAAGCACGGCGGTGTGGTCAGCCGCTTCCACCGCCAACTGGTCCGCCAACTCCCCGAATCCAAGGACTGCTACCAGGTCGTCTCCGTCGGTCTGCCTGGGGACGGTGCGGATATCGCCATTCCCGACCTCCTTGTCATGCCCACCGAAGCAGAGACCGACCATTGGCTTGCCGACCCCGACGCCGTCGAGCTCGTCCTGGAGGTCGTGTCGCCCGGCAACGCCCGCAAGGACACCGAAAGCAAGCCGCGGGTCTACGCCGCGATGGGGATTCCGATCTATCTCCTGGTCGACCCCCGCGACGGGTCCATCACCTGCTACTCGGATCCGCGCGAGGGCCGGTTCCAAGCCGAGCACCGGATGAAGTTCGGCGACGCGGTCGTCCTGCCCGAACCGCTGAAAGACCTCAGTATCGAAACCGGCGACCTGCCCTGCTACTCGTGACTCCTCCGGCCCGCACCGCCCGGTCCCGCCGCGCGGCTTCCGCCGGGGCCGTTGTGCGCGCTCTCCAGCGTTCCACCGCGCGCCGCTAGGCTTGGCCTTCCCTGGACCGAACCGTGTTCGGTAGCCGTCGAAGGAAAGAAGGAAAAGCCGCGCATGGCCCCCACACACGAGGTGTTCAACCAGCCCGAGCCCCTGGAGGGCCACGACGTCGCCGCCGACGCAGCGCTGACCGGCGGGCTGGAGTGCGAGGAGGCCGGCTGGGCGACCGGAGAACTGCACGAGCTGGGCCGCCTCGCGGGCACGGCGCGGGCACGGTCCTGGGGCGAGCAGGCCAATGCCAACGAGCCCGGGCTGCGCACGCACGACCGCTACGGCCACCGCGTCGACGAGGTCGACTTCCACCCCGCCTGGCACGTCCTGCTGGACACGGCCGTCACCAGCGGCCTGCACGCCGCGCCCTGGGCCGACGGGCGCCCTGGCGCCCACACCGCCCGCGCGGCGAAGTTCTACACCTGGTCGCAGGTTGAGAACGGCCACGGCTGCCCTGTGTCGATGACCTACGCCGCGGTGCCGGCGCTGCGCCACTCCCCCGAGCTGTCGGCGCGTCTGGAGCCGCTGCTGACCGCGCGCGACTACGACTTCGGACTGCGCCCGCCGGCGGCCAAGCGCGGCATTCTCGCGGGGATGTCGATGACCGAGAAGCAGGGCGGCTCCGATGTCCGCTCCAACACCACCCGCGCCGTGCCCCAGGGCGGCGGCGAGTACCGGCTCACCGGGCACAAGTGGTTCACCTCGGCGCCGATGGCCGACGTGTTCCTGACCCTGGCCCAAGCGCCGGAGGGGCTGACGTGCTTCCTGGTGCCGCGGGTGCTGGAGGACGGTACCCGCAACGCGCTGCTGATCCAGCGGCTCAAGGACAAGCTGGGCAACCGCTCCAACGCCTCGGCGGAACTGGAGTACGACGGGGCGGCGGCCCAGGTGGTCGGCGAGCCGGGCCGCGGAGTGCCCACCATCCTCGAAATGGTCAACGGCACCCGGTTGGACTGCGTGATCGGGTCGGCCGCGGGGATGCGCGCCGGGCTGGTGCAGGCGGTGCACCATGCCACGCACCGCACGGCGTTCGGGCGCGCGCTGGTCGACCAGCCGCTGATGGGCAACGTGCTGGCCGACCTCGCCCTGGAGTCGGAGGCGGCGACAACGCTGATGGTGCGGTTGGCCGGCGCCGCCGACCGGGCCGTGCGCGGCGATGCGGCCGAAGCGGCCTTCCGCCGGGTCGCGGTGGCGGTGGGCAAGTACTGGGTGACCAAGCGGCTGCCCGCCCACGCCGCCGAGGCGCTGGAGTGTCTGGGCGGCAACGGCTATGTCGAGGAGTCGGGCATGCCGCGCCTTTTCCGGGAGTCGCCGCTGAACTCGATCTGGGAGGGCTCGGGCAGTGTCGCGGCGCTCGACGTGCTGCGGGCGCTGAAGGGCCACCCCGACGGCGCCGAGGCCTTTGTCGCCGAGTTGCGCCGCGCCGAGGGCGCCGATCCGCGGTTTGACACGGCGCTGCACAAGCTGCTGGACCTGTTGGCCGACACCGCAGAGGCGGAGTTTCGCGCGCGCAGCGTTGTCGAGGCGATGGCGCTGCTGCTGCAGGCGTCGCTGCTGCTGCGCCGCAGCCCGGCGCCGGTGGCCGACGCGTTCACCGCATCGCGCCTGGGCGGCGACTGGGGCCGCGCCTTCGGGACCCTGCCGCGCGGCACCGATACCGCAGCGATCATCGGCCGGAACGCGCCGCAGGTGGCCCGGTAATCCCGTAGCCCCGTAGGCGGGCAAGCGAGCAGGCGCGGGCAGGGCCGCGGCGGTCGCGGGCGAGGACGCGAGGGCACGACCGCAAGTGCGTTGCGGGTGCCGCCGGACCGCCCGAAACCACGGTCGTTTGCCCCGAAATCGGACACCGTACTGCGGATGACCTGCAAGATTCGGCAAGTTGAGGAATACTCCCGCGGCCAGGACGGAACAACAATCTCGTCACCTGACGAAATGAGAATCGAGATTGCTTGCCATGGTGGAAGTCTGGCCCGGTTCCCCTTATCCGCTCGGCGCGACCTACGACGGGTCGGGGACCAACTTCTCGCTGTTCTCCGAAGCCGCCGAGCGGGTCGAGCTGTGTTTCTTCGACGACCGCGGCGCCGAGTCGCGGGTGGCGCTCACCGAGAACGACGGCTTCGTCTGGCACGGCTACTTGCCCGGTGTGGGCCCGGGACAGCGCTACGGCTACCGAGTGCACGGTCCCTACGCACCTGACCAGGGCCACCGGTGCAACCCGAACAAACTGCTCGTCGACCCCTACACCAAGGCGATCGACGGCGCGGTGAACTGGCACGAGTCGCTTTTCAGCTACCACTTCGCCGACCCCACGCGCCGCAACAACCGCGATAGCGCGCCGTATGTGCCCAAGTGCGTGGTCGTCAGCCCCTTCTTCGACTGGGGCAACTCCGCACGCCCGCGGATCCCCTACCACCAGACCGTCATCTACGAGACCCACGTCCGCGGCCTGACCATGCGCCATCCCGACATCCCCGAGCACCAGCGCGGCACCTACGCCGGGCTGGCCCACCCGGTGATGATCGACTACCTGGCCTCGCTGGGTGTCACGGCGGTGGAGCTGATGCCGGTGCACCACTTCGTGCCCGAGCACGCGCTGGTGGCGCGCGGCCTGACCAACTACTGGGGCTACAACACCCTGGCCTTCCTCGCCCCGCACAGCGGCTACGCGGCCAACGGCGCGCGCGGCGAGCAGGTGCAGGAGTTCAAGGCCATGGTGAAATCGCTGCACGAGGCCGGCATCGAGGTGCTGCTCGACGTGGTCTACAACCACACCGTCGAGGGCGACCACATGGGCCCGACCCTCTCGCTGCGCGGCATCGACAACCTCAGCTACTACCGGGTGGCAGACGACGACCTGCGCTACTACCTCGACTACACCGGCTGCGGCAACAGCCTCAACGTGCGCCATCCCCACGCGCTGCAGTTGATCATGGACTCGCTGCGCTACTGGGTCACCGAGATGCACATCGACGGGTTCCGCTTCGACCTCGCCTCGGCACTGGCGCGGGAGTTCCACGATGTCGACCGGCTGAGCACGTTCTTCGACATCGTGCAGCAGGACCCGGTCATCTCCCAGGTCAAGCTGATCGCCGAGCCCTGGGACGTTGGACCGGGCGGCTACCAGGTGGGCAACTTCCCGCCGCTGTGGACCGAGTGGAACGGCAAGTACCGCGACACCGTTCGCGACTTCTGGCGCGGCGAGCCGGTGGTGCCCGAGCTGGCCTCGCGGCTGGCGGGCTCCAGCGACCTCTACCAGGACGACGGCCGCCGCCCGGTCGCCTCCATCAACTTCGTCACCTGCCACGACGGCTTCACAATGGCCGACCTGGTCTCCTACGCGCACAAGCACAACGAGGACAACGGCGAGGACAACCGCGACGGCACCGACGACAACCGCTCCTGGAACCACGGCGTCGAGGGGCCCAGTGAACGCCCCGAGGTCCTCGCCCTGCGCCGGCGCCAGGTGCGCAACTTCCTGGCCACCCTGTTCTGCTCGCAGGGTGTGGCGATGCTCTCCCACGGCGACGAGATCGGCCGCAGCCAGGGCGGCAACAACAACGCCTACTGCCAGGACAACGAACTCGCCTGGGTCGACTGGAAGCACGCCGAAACAGAGACCGACCTGCTGGAGTACGTGCGCGAGCTGGCCCGGCTGCGCCGCGAGCACCCGGTCTTCCGCCGGCGCCGGTTCTTCCAGGGGTGCGGGGCCGGCGAGCGCGGCCTGCCCGACATCGCCTGGCTGCGCGCCGACGGCCGGCCAATGGGCGACGGCGACTGGGACTCCGGCGGTCGGGCGCTCGGCGTGTTCCTCAACGGCGACGCCATCAGCGAACCCGATCCGCGGGGCCGCGCGGTGCACGACGACTCCTTCCTGCTGCTACTCAACAGCGGCAGCGACCCGGTCGACTTCACGCTGCCCGGCAAGGAGTACGGCACCGCCTGGGAGACCGCGCTCGACACCGCCGACCCCGACACCGCCGGCCGCCCTTCTGTGCCCGCGGCCGGCACGGTGCAGGTGATCGACCGGGCGCTGCTGCTGCTGAAACGGGCTTCGCGGCGGCGGTCGGCGCGGGTCTGAAACCGCGCTCCGCGGGGGGCGGCGCACGGCGCGCCCGCCGCCCCGGCGGAGCGCGCACCCTTTCGGGGTCTAGTGTCGGAAGGCATGACTGCCGTATCCACCGGCGCCGCAGGCCAGGCGCCCCGTTTCCGTGCGCTGCTGCCCCGCGCCCAGGCGGACCCCGACCTCGCCGCCACCTACGCTTACCCTCCAATTGCCGATCGGCCGTGGCTGCGCGCCAACATGGTCGCAAGCGCCGATGGCGGCGCCTGGGGACCGTCGGGCCGCACCGCGGACCTGTCCTCGCCCCCCGACCGCGCCGTGATGTCGGTGCTGCGCGGCCAGGCCGATGTGGTCCTGGCCGGGGCGGCGACGGCGCGGATCGAGGGCTACCGGCCGGTGCGCCCGCGCGAAGTGTGGGGCGACCTGCGGGCGGGACGCCCCGAAACCCCTCCCTTGGCCGTGGTCACCCGCACGTTGGACGTGCACCCCGACGTGCTCAAGGCCGCGCCTCCGCAGTCGCGCACCATCGTGATCACCACGGAGTCGGCACCGGCCGAGCGCCGCCGCGAGGCCGCGCTCACCGCCGATGTCGTCGTGGCCGGTGCGGAGTGGGTGCGCCCCGAGGCCGTGCTGGAGGCGCTGGCCGAACGCGGCCTGTACCGGGTCCTTACCGAAGGCGGGCCGCACCTGCTGGCGGAGTTCGCCGCGGCGGGGCTGCTGGACGAGTTGTGCCTGACACTGAGTCCGCGGCTGCTGGGGCCCGAAGCCGCGCGCATCGTGGCCGGCGATTCGCCTTCCCATACCTTCGACCTGCGCCTGGACGGGCTGCTGGAGTCGGAGGGGACGCTGTTCATGCGTTACCTGCGCGAGTGACGGGCGGGCCGGAACCGGCCACTGCCGCGGTCGGGGCCGGTTCCGGCCCGCCACCAATGACGCATAAACCTACCCTCAACCGGACATACCCGGAGTGTGGTTCGCTGTCGTACACCCCCTGAGGCGGGTAAGAAACCGACGAAGGTAATTTTTCCCCGACCCGAGCCGACCCCGTGAAGCAGCGCGGCGCCGCCGCCTGCTGAACCTGCTGACCCCGATCGCAGTCACCTCGATTCGCGCCCCCGCGCATTCCGGGCGAGAGGATGAACGCAGTGCCGACGTCCGAAAACGACTCACCGCCGGTCTACCGCGAAATCGCCGAGGACGTGCGAGCGGCCATCGCATCAGGTCGGCTGTCCGACGGCGACCGCGTCCCGGGCGAGAACGACCTGATGAAGCAGTACGGCGTTGCGCGGGCCACCGCCCGCCAGGCCCTGTCGGTACTGATCAACGAGGGCATTGTCGTGGCCATCCGCGGTTCGGGGGTCTACGTCCGCACGTTCCGGCCGCTGCGCAGGCACGGCCCCAAACGGCTCTCCCGCGGCCTGTGGGGAGCGGGGCGCGCCATCTGGCAGGCAGACTCCCCCGACGGCGCGTTCGAGACCGACAGCGTCGAAGTCGCCGAGATCCCGGCGCCCGCCTACGTGGCCCGCGCGCTCGGCCTGGCCGACGAGGCGCCGGTGGTGCGGCGGCACCGGCGCCACCGCCTCCAGGACCGGCCGATGCAGTTGGCCACGTCCTACCTGCCAGCGGGCCTCGCCGCGGGCACCGCGATCGCCGAGGACGAGACCGGCCCCGGCGGCATCTACGCCCGCCTCGCCGAGCAGGGCCACGCCCCCGCCCACTTCACCGAGGAGATCCGGGTGCGCATGCCCACCCCCGGCGAAACCCGCGACCTGCGCCTGAACGCGGGCACCCCGGTGCTGGACGTGCTGCGCACCGCGCTGACCGACCGCCACGAGCCCGTGGAGTTCAACGAGATGACGCTGGACGGATCGGCCTACGTGCTCCAATACGACTTCGATGCCTGACACCCCGACCGCTCGACGGGCCGCGGCCCGGCCTGCTGATCAGCCGCGCTACCGCCGAGCCCGCCGCGGTGGCGGGCGCCTTGCCCCGGGCCGGGAGGGGCGCACCGCGCAGCGGCCGGCGCACCGCTCGGCACGGAACCGCAGGGCCGGGGCGGGGGCGCTCCCGGCTGTTGACGTGGCGGCTTATCCGTGTCCGTATAGAGGGCACGGGCGGGTTCGCTAGAGAACCGGCGCTACCCGTCGGCGGCTCCCCTGGCGATGCCCGGGCGGCCGTATTGCTCAGCGGGCCGGGGAGGACGGACCCGGCCCGCTGAGCGGACCGGGTCCCTTGGTGGCTACCGCCGCCCCCTCGGGATCGTCCCGGTGCGGTCCTCGTCGACCGAGGCGAAGACCACGAAGACCAGGACGATGAGGGTCCCTCCCACGACGACCGCCCCGCCTGCTGCGGGGAGGACGTCGCCGGGAACACTCGCCGCCCACTTGCTCAGGGCATGGCCCAGCACAGTGGAGACGGCCAGCGATCCCAGGGCGATCACGGAGAGCAGCGCGAACAGTTTCCTGTCGCTCCACGGGCCCGGACGCATCCGGGCCGCGCGCAGGACCGCGGATCCGGCGGTGAGCCGGGCGAGCCAGACGACCTCGGAAGCGGCTGCGACGAGTGGGCTCCACCCCGGCCGGGTCTCCTCGCGGAGCCGGCCGAGCCGGTGATCGACCCAGAGGCGGCAGTAGTGGGGCCACCCCACACGGAGCGGCTGACGGTGTCCTAACGGCTGTCGGTACGAAACCAGCATCGTCACACTCCCGGCTGCCAATAGCCTCACGCAACCCCTACCCGCGCGGCTGTCCCGCGAACTTCCCAGGTATGAAGAAACACGTATTGATCGGTCGATGCAGGACCGGGCGGTCCGGCCGGACCGGGAGAACCGGGGAACCGGAGAACCGTGTGGCCCGGGTGGACCGGGGGCCCGGGTGGTCCCGGCGGGTGGGGCGGAGCGGCTTGGCGCCGAAATGCCCATCGGCCTCGCAACCGGGCGAAGCGGTGCGAATGGCGGTAGCGTCACTGGTATGGATGAGAAAACCGGGCCTGCACACAAGTCCGACCAGGAGTGGCGAGCGGTCCTCGACCCCGAGGCGTTCGCCGTACTGCGCCAAGGCGCCACCGAGCGCCCCTGGAGCGGGGAGTACGTCTCCACCGACACCACCGGTGTCTACCGCTGCCGCGCCTGCCGTGCGGAGCTGTTCCGATCCACCGAAAAGTTCGAGTCGCACTGCGGCTGGCCGAGCTTCTTCGACCCCGCCGACAGCGACGCGGTGATTCTGCACGAAGACCGCTCCATGGGCATGGTGCGCACCGAGGTCCGCTGCGCCCAGTGCGACTCCCACCTGGGGCACGTGTTCTACGGCGAGGGCTACAGCACCCCCACCGACGCCCGCTACTGCATCAACTCGGTGGCACTCACGCTGGAGGCAGACGACTCAGTGCAATAGCATCCTCCTTCATGGGTTCACTCGGCTGGCGCTCCCCGTTCCTCCAGCCGTTACGATCGCTGCGTCCGCCCAACCACGCAGTAGCCGCACGGCGGGCGGCCCGCCCGCAACGGCCGCACGTCCCCGATGGAAGTTGGCAATGACCGAACACGACCGGCGGCCCGCAGCCTCCACCCGCGTCCCCGGCCCCCGCGCCGGCATGGCCCAAGGCTCGTGGCCGTGGCTGCTTCCCGCGTTCGCCCTGGTCGTCGTGGCCGCCGCCGTACCCGGCCCGCTGCTGATCGCCGTTCCGGCGGCCGCACTGGCGCTGGCGATGGTGTGGTTTTTCCGCGATCCCGAGCGCGCCGCCGCCGGCGCCGGGCTCGCCAGTGCGGCCGACGGTGTCGTGCAGTACATCGACGACCAGCCCGGCGGCGGCATCCGCGTCGCCGTATTCATGAATCCCCTCAACGTGCACGTCAACCGCGCACCGCTGAGCGGGGTGGTCACGGGGATCGAGCACCGGCCCGGCGGCTTCCGACCTGCATTCGACAAGGACAGCGAGCGTAATGAGCGCGTCATCTGGACCTTCCAAACCGAGATCGGTGAGGTCACGGTCGTTCAAATCGCCGGCGCGATGGTCCGGCGTATCGTCCCGTATCTCACTGAAGGGCAGCAGGTGGAGAAGGGGCAGAGGATCGGCCTCATCCGCTTCGGGTCCCGTGTCGACGTCTACCTTCCGCCCGGTATCGCACCAGCGGTGGAGGTCGGCCAGCAGGTTCGCGCCGGCGAAACCCGGCTCGACCGCGACGGCGGCCACTGAGACACCCCCGGACGGAATCGCCGCCGCGGCCCTGGCCGGCGACACCGCGGCGGCCGACGGACCGGAGCCCAAACTGCGGCTGGCGGTGGCCGACTACCTGACATTGGGCAACGCGCTGTGCGGGTTCATGGCCGTCTGGCAGCTCGCCGCCGCGCAATCGGCCCAGCTCGCCGCGGGCGGCGCAGGGCCGCTGGGCCGCGGGGCCATCGCCGCAGCCGTGGTGCTGCTGCTGTTGGCGGCCGCCTTCGACCTGTTCGACGGCCGTGTTGCGCGCAAGTTCGGCGGCAGCGGCATGGGCGCCGAACTCGACAACCTCGCCGACGTGATCAGCTTCGGGTTCGCACCCGCATTCTTCGTGGTGTCCTGGGGAACCCTCAGCGGCGGCGGCGCGGTGCTGCCGGTCGTGGCGGCGGCCGCGCTGCTGCTGGCGGTGGTGGTGCGCCTGGCCCGGTTCTCCTGCCAGAGCCCGGGCTGCGGCAACTTCACCGGGCTGCCGAGCCCGTTCGGCGCCATGGCCGTGGTCACCGTAGTGCTGCTGGACCCGCCCGTGCTCGCGGGATCGGCCGCGGTGCTGGCGGTGGCCTGGCTGATGGTGAGCCGCATCGAGTACCCCAAACCGCGCGGGCAGCTCGCCTACGGGCTGCTGGCCCTGATCGGGATCAGCGTGGCGTGCCTGGCGGCCTGGGTGCTGGACGCCCCCGCCGCCGAAGCGCTGCTGTACTCCGGCTGCGGCCTGGTGTTGGCGCTGCTGGTGGCGGTGCCGGTCTACCTGCTCAGCACGCGCCGCCGCGCCCGTGTCGCAACCGCTGCCGCGGGCGCCCCGGCGGCTCCGTACGCGGCGCCGCAGTCGGCACTCCCCCAGTCGGCGGTGCCCAAGCCGGCGGCCGGGAATTCCGCGGACGAATAGCGAGCGGGCCGGCCGCCGCCGGGCGGAGATCCACCGTCCGCTCGGCGGCCGTACAGCCCGTTCACTGCGGCCGGGCCCCGCTGCGCGTGCCGCGGTGCCCGGCCCCGCAGCGGGGCGGCGGCCGCTCAGGCCAGGGCTTCGACCAGTTCGGCGGGGGTCTTGCGCCGGCCGGTGTAGAACGGCACCTCAAGGCGGGTGTGCCGGCGCGCTTCGGCGGCCCGCAGGTGGCGCATCAGGTCGACGATGCGGTGCAGTTCGTCAGCCTCGAACGCCAGCATCCACTCGTAGTCGCTCAGCGCGAACGTGGAAACCGTGTTGGCGCGCACGTCCGGGTACGGCGCGGCCATCTTGCCGTGCTCGGCCAGCATCGCGCGGCGCTCGTCGTCGGGCAGCAGGTACCACTCGTAGGAGCGCACGAACGGGTAGATGCACAGGTGGTCACCCGGCTCCTCGCCGGCGAGGAATGCGGGGACGTGGCCGCGGTTGAACTCCGCGGGCCGGTGCAGGCCCACCACCGACCACACCGGGGTGCTCGCCCGGCCCAGCCGGGTGCGGCGGAAGGAAGTGTACATCTCCTGCACCGCCTCGGAGCTGTCGGCGATCCACCAGAACATCATGTCGGCGTCGGCGCGCATGCCCTGCACGTCGTAGCAGCCGCGCGTGGTGACGCCCTTGCCGGCTGCGCTGTCGAACAGCGCGCCCAGCTCATCGCCGATGGCCGAGCGGTCGGCACCGGACAGGTCGCCGGCCTTGAACACCGACCACATGGTGTAGCGGATGAGCTGGTTGAGGTCCTGCGCGTCCTGCGCGCCCTGGTTGTCCGGTGCCGCGGTCACAGTTGACTCCTTGTCCCGTGCGTCTGGTCTTTTTGGTCTTTTTGGTCGGTCTGGTCTGTTCGGTCTGTCCGGTGGATCCGATCCGTGCGGTCGGCCGGATCCGAGGTGCCGCCGACTGCCGCTGACGCCGCGACGTCCGCGGCGGCGCGGGTGGCACCGCCGATGCAGGCGGGGATGCCGACTCCGTCGTAGGCCGCCCCGCACACCGCGAGACCGCCGATCCCGGCCAGTTCGGCGCGGATGCGTTGCACCCGGGCGCCGTGGCCGGTGTCGTACTGCGGCAGCGCACCGCCCCAGCGCGTGACCCGCTGTTCGGTGGGCCCGGCCGTGATACCGCAGACGGCGGCGAGGTCGCGCGCCGCCGCCGCGGCGAGCTCGCCGTCGGAGCGCTGCAGCAGCGCCTCCTCGCCCGCGCGCCCGATCGAGCAGCGCACCAGCACCGTGCCGGCCTGCGCGCCCGCGTGCTCCAGTTCCTCGGCCAGCCAGGGCCACTTGAGGCTGCTGAACGTGGCGGCCTTGATGCTCAGCCCTTCGCGGGAGGACACCAGGAACCCGCTGCCGGCGGGGCTGCGGGAGAAGGCGGAGGCGGGGTAGGCCAGCGTGGCAATGGCCATGCTCGCGTACTCGATTCCGGCCAGCTCCGCGGCGGCCGCAGGGGCCAGCGGACGGACCAGCTTGGCCGCCGCAGGCGCCGGACAGGCCAGCACAACGCCGTCGGCGCCGACCTCGCGCGCCGCCGATCCCGGCGCGTCGGGTGCCGCCGCGCCGACTGCCAGCGTCCAGCCGCCGGAGCCGGTGCGCGCCAGCCCCCGCACGGTCGCGGAGGTCTCGATACGCGCGCCGCTGCTGTCGGCCAAGGCATCGATCAGGGTCGCGATCCCGCCGCGCAGGGTCGCGAAGGCCGGCGCGGCAGGGCCCGACCGGGTGCGCTGCTGCTGTGCGGCGCGCCCTGCGGCGCGCGCCAGCGAGCGCTCTTCGCGAGCGAGCGGGGCGAGCTGGGGCAGGGTGGACTCCAGAGACAGCCGCTCGGCGCGGCCGGCGTAAACCCCGCCCAGCATCGGTTCGACCAGGCGGTCGACGACCTCGTGCCCCATGCGGGCGCCGATGTAGGCGCCGACGGAGGTGTCCTCGCCCATCGGCGTGCGCGGCAGTACGCGGTCCAGGCCTGCGCGCAGCACCCCGCGCGCCGACAGCACCCGGCTGCGGGCCAGCGCGGCCAGATCGCCGGGCACGCCCATGACCTGGCCTTTGGGGAATGCGCGCAGCCGGCCGCGGCTGTAGACGGCTGCGGGCAGCGGCGCCGGGTGCTCGATCCGGTCGGCGATGCCGAGCTCGGCGATGAGGTCGAGCGCTTCGGGCCGCCGCGCGAGCACCGACTCCGCGCCGGCGTCGACCGGGACCCCGGCAACCGGTGAGGCGTACAGCTTCCCGCCCACGCGCGGCGATGCTTCCAGCACGGTCACGTCGGCTCCGGCCCGGCCCAACCGGTAGGCGGCGGTGAGCCCGGCCACACCGGCGCCCACGACGACGACATGGGGTTTCTGCTGCATGCCTCCAGCTTTCCAGATACTGCGGGCGGGTGCGCCGCGGGTGCTGTGATCCCGGCGGCCCCGGCACAGGGACCGGTAGCGCGCCGGCCGCGGCCCTGCGCACCACTGCGGCCACCGGTCGGCGGCGGTGCGCAGGGGGTCGTGACCAAGCCGCAATCGCAGTGCCGCAACGCGTGCGGCGGGGATGCCGTCGTAAGGGCATGTTCGCCAAACGTGCCACCCCCGCACCGCGCAACCGGAACCGGCCGCTGCCGGCCGCGGCGCCCGCGCCGCTCGCGCTGCTCGCTGTCCTGCTGCTCGCTGCACTCGCCGGTTGCTCGTCGCCGCAGGACTCCTCCGGCGGCAACTCCAGTGAGGCCCTCGGCCCCGGCTCGGGGCAGGCCGCACAGCAGAACCAGCAGGACCAGGATGCCGCCGCCAAGGGCGCTCCTGCGGAGGAAGGCGGCGGTGCGGGCGCCGCCGACCAGGTACCGCTCGCCGATCGCGACCTGGTGCACACCGCCGACCTGGAGGTCGAGGTCGAGGGCGTGCAGAAAGCCGCCGGCGCCGCCGCGGACTGGACGGAGTCGGCCGGTGGCTACGTGGCCGCGGAGAACGTGCAGACGGCCGACGGCAGCGCGCCGCGCGCCTCGCTGACCCTGCACGTGCCCAAGGAGCGCTATGAGGAGGCGCTGGACGAGTTCGCGGCGCTGGGCTCGGTGTCCAGCCTGGACCGCACGGTGTCCGACGTCACCGAACAGGTCGCCGACGTCGACAGCAGGGTGGAGTCGGCCGAGGCGTCCTTGAAGCGGCTGCGCGACCTGCTCGACGAGGCCGAGTCCGTCGACGACGTGCTGGCGGTCGAGGAGCAGATCAGCACCAGGCAGGGGGACCTGGAAGCGCTGCAGGCGCGCCAGGAGTCCTTGGCCCAGCAGACGTCCTACAGCACGGTGCGGCTGGATCTCGCGCCGCCGTCGACATATGTGCAGGAATCGGAGGACGACTCGATCGGCTTCGTCGGCGGCCTGCAGCGCGGCTGGCAGGCGCTGGTGGCCGCTGCGCAGGTGCTGGCGGCGGTGGCGGGCTGGCTGCTGCCGTTCCTCGCCGTGATCGCTGTGGTCGCCGTGCCGGCGTGGCTGCTGCGGCGCCGCCGCAAGAACGCGCAGCGGCGCACGGCCGCAGCGGCGACAGCGGCCGATGCCGGCACCGCGGGTGAGGGCGCGGGCGATAAAGAGGCGGGATGACGACGGTGTGGAACTGCCCGAAATCAGTGCTGATTTTGGGCAGTTCCACATGGCCGCGGGAACGTTGTGTCAGGCGGAACCACTAGCGCGCGGTCTCGGTGTGGACGTACTCCGTGAGACGGGCCAGCATGTCGGGGTCGGTGTTGGGCAGCACGCCGTGGCCCAGGTTGAACACGTGGCCTTCGGCCGCCGCGCCCGCGTCGATGACGTCTGAGGCCCGGCGGGCGACCGCGTCCCAGGGAGCGAACAGCACGGCGGGGTCGAGGTTGCCTTGCAGCGCCGTGCCCGGCTGCACCCGCTGTGCGGCCCGGTCCAGCGGCACCCGCCAGTCGACGCCCACCACATCGGCTCCGGCCTCGCTGAGCAGGCCGAGGAGTTCGCCGGTGCCCACGCCGAAGTGGATCCGGGGCACGTCGAGTTCGGCGAGGCGCTCGAAGATCCACGAGGTGAAGGGCAGGACGGATTCGCGGTAGTCGTCGGCGCTGAGCGCACCAACCCAGGAGTCGAACAGCTGGACGGCGCTGGCTCCGGCGGCCACCTGGACCCGCAGGAACTCCACGGTGATGGCGGCCAGGCGCTGCATCAGGTCGGCCCACAGCTCGGGCTCGCCGTACATCAGCGCCTTGGTGTGCTCGTGGTTCTTGGAGGGGCCGCCCTCGATCAGGTAGGAGGCCAGCGTGAACGGGGCGCCGGCGAAACCGACCAGGGGACGCTCGCCGAGTTCGCCGGCGAGTTGGCCCACCGCCTCGGTGACGAAGGCGACGTCGCCGGGTTCGAGCGCGCGCAGCCGTTTGATGCCCTCGGCGTCGCGGATGGGCGAGGCGACGACGGGGCCCACCCCGGGCTTGATGTCGAGATCGACACCGATGGCCTTGAGGGGCACGACGATGTCGCTGAAGTAGATGGCGGCGTCGACGTCGTAGCGGCGCACCGGCTGCATGGTGATCTCGACGATCATGTCGGGGCGCGCGCAGGCGTCGAGCATGGGCACGTCGGCGCGCACCCTGCGGTATTCGGGCAGTGAGCGCCCTGCCTGGCGCATGTACCAGACCGGCGTGTGCGGTACCGGCAGGCGCCGGCAGGCGCGGAGGAATGGAGAGTCGTGCAGCGTCACATCTCCGATCGTGCCACGTGTTCGGGGCGCCCGCGCCCGAACCCGTGCCGGCGGTGCGTCGGTGCCGCGGTCCGATACGGCGGGTGAATAGAGTGGTGGGTACGGTCGCGGGGACCGCGGCTCCGCGGATCCCAAGATCATCACAAAAGGCCGACACGCCGGAAAAACTGTGCGTGATGGCCGGTGACCCGTGCCACCGTCATGGGGTACCCGCCGTCACGCGCCGCAACCGCCGGTGCGCTCTGCTCCGGCGGCGGGGCTGCGGGGGCGTGTGCCCGCCCTGCCGGGCGCGCATCCGCGGTCGAGTCGAACGGTGTGCTGCCAGTGCCATGCAACCAAGATTGAGGCTGTCGTTTCCATCATGCCCCCTCTCGGTAGGGTCGATGACGCGCCATCCGCCTTCCAGCGGGCGGTCGAGAGTCTGCGCGCCCCCGCGGTCCGCTCGGAGATCGCGGTCGAGGACATTCCCGCCCCCAAGCGCCTCGCCCCCCACGCCGCGGCCATGTCGGCCAATGTCACCGCTGACGGCGAGGACGCCGCCTTCGGCAGGCTGATCGTCCTCTACGATCCGCAGGGCACCCGCGACTGGCCGACTCCTTTCCGCGTGGTGGTCTGGGTCAGTGCCGATCTCGAAACCGAGATCGCCGCCGACCCGCTGCTGGGCCAGGTCGCCTGGAGCTGGCTGACCGAGGCGTTGGAGACACGCGGGACACCGCACCAGGGCCTCAGCGGCACGGTCACCCGCGCCACCACTGAGGGCTTTGCCGCAAAGGCCGACCGGCCGGTGAGCACCGAACTGGAGCTGCGTGCGTCGTGGTCCCCCGATGCCGACGACCTTTCGGCGGACATGCGGGTGTGGCTGGACCTGCTCTCGGCGGCGGCCGGGCTGCCGCCGGTGGACGTGGCCGACATCGCCCAGCGCCGCGGCCGCTCCGAGGGGTGAGCACCCAGCCCCGGTAACGCCGCCGATGGCTCCCGCCGCCCGACCGCGGCCGGGCACCGGCGGCACCGCACGCACGCACCCCCGCCGATCGGCAACGGGCCTTGGAGCGTGCTCCGGTCGCGCTCTCGGCGCGGCGACCGCATACCGTGGGGGTGTGGCGAACGTGCTGAACTCGAAGACAGGTACCCCGGATCCGGAGGACTCCCGCGGGCAGGAAACCGGGCGTGCAGAGGCGGAACCCGAGGCTCCGCTGCTGCGTGAGCCCCGCGACGGCCTGCCGCCGGTGGTGGCCGACACCGCGCAGTTGGCCCGCGTCGTCGACACTTTCGCCGCGGGTACGGGTCCGGTGGCGGTCGACGCCGAGCGCGCGTCAGGCTACCGCTACGGGCAGCGTGCCTACCTGGTTCAGCTGCGCCGCGAGGGGGCGGGCTCGGCGCTGATCGACCCGGTCGCCTGCCCGGATCTGTCCGGGCTGGACTCCGCCCTGTCCGGGGCCGAGACCGTGCTGCACGCCGCCCACCAGGACCTTCCCTGCCTGACCGAGGTCGGGCTGAACCCCACCGAACTGTTCGACACCGAGCTCGCCGGGCGGCTGCTGGGCTACCAGCGGGTGGGCCTGGGCTCGATGGTCGAACGGGTGCTGGGGGTGCGCCTGGCGAAGGAGCACTCGGCCGTCGACTGGTCGGTGCGTCCGCTGCCGGAGGACTGGCTGACCTACGCCGCACTGGACGTCGAGATCCTGGTCGAGCTGCGCGATGCGCTGCGCGCCGAGCTGGAGGAAGCCGGGAAACTGGAGTGGGCGCGCGAGGAGTTCGCCTGGGTGCTGCAGGCGCCGCCGAAGGAACCGCGCTCCGACCCTTGGCGGCGCACCTCGGGCATCCACCGGGTCCGCAACCAGCGGGGCCTGGGCGTGGTGCGCGAGCTGTGGACCGAGCGCGACCGCATCGCCCGCGAACGCGACACCGCGCCCGGCCGCGTGCTGCCCGACTCCGCCATCGTCGAGGCCGCCACGGCGATGCCCGCGACCGCGCCGGAGCTCACCGCCATCAAGCCCTTCAGCGTCCGGTTGGCGCGGCGGTACGTCCCCAACTGGCTCAAGGCGATCAACAGGGTGCGCGGCATGCCTGCGGCCGAGCTGCCCCAGCCCAGCGCTCCCGGCGAGGGCCCGCCGGCCACCAACCGGTGGTCCGACCGCGATCCCGCGGCCGCGCGGCGGCTCGAAGCGGTCCGGGCCGAGCTGTCCGGTGTTGCCGAACGCATCACGATGCCCGCCGAAAACCTGCTGCAGCCCGATACCGTCCGGCGGTTCGCGTGGTCGCCGCCGCAGCGCACCGATGCCGAGTCCGTCGCCGAGCACCTGCGCGGGCACCACGCACGCGGCTGGCAGGTCGCGCTGACGGCCGAGCCGCTGGCCGCCGCGCTGCGCAAGGCGGCCGGCTGAGGATTGCGCCCGCCGGCGCACCCTTGCGCGGCAGGTTCCACACTGCGAGCGACGCACTTTATCTACTACCTACATTGTTAAACCACTCATCGAGTCAAAAATGGCCAAGTGTGACGCATTTCACCCAAGGCAGCGGCTCAGCAAATACCCGGCCAGTCGTTGGGCAGATTATGTTATGGAATCGTGCTGTTCTTGATGCGAAGCGGAGAAGTCCCGTGGCGTGCGACTGGTTATTCCGGATGGGTGGTGAGCCTCTTGGCGATCTGGCGCTCCTTGCTGCGCAAGACCGGGTTCGCACCCGCTGATCCGGCGACCGCCACCCGCGCGGCCGACCGGGAGCAGGGCCGCACGCCGGCGCTGCGCGCCGCCGCATTGGAACAGACACTGCACGAGCACGTCGCCTCCTACGGCTCCGCCGACCCGCGCACCATCACCGCCCGCAACAACCTGGCCAGCAAGTACGCCCAGATCGGCCGCCGCGCGGCCGCGGTCGCCCAGTTCGAGCAGGCGCTGGAGGACGCGGTGTCGGCCTACGGCGAGGCCCACCAGCAGACCGACGTCATTCGCGAGAACCTGGCCTGGAGCTACGAGGACGCCGCACGCCACGGCGACGCCGCCGAGCAGTGGGAAACCCTCCTCAAGCGCCGCGACGAACACTTGGGGCCGGTGGCCGGCGACACCGTTGCCGCGCGCAGCCGGCTGGCCATCAGCTACCGCAAGAGCGAGCGCTACGACGCGGCCATCGCCCACTACGAGAAAGCGATCGAGGACGCGGGCGTCCCCGAGGCGCGCGAGGATCTGCGGCTGGGCCTGAGCCAGGCCTATAGCTCGGTGGGCCGCGAGGACGACGGCATCCAGCAGTTGCGCATGGTGCTGGTCCAACGGCGGCGCCGGCTGGGCTCCCGGCACCTGGACACCCTGATCGTCCAGCACCGGCTGGGCCGCGCCTACACCCACGCCGGCCGACTGGAGGAGGCCATTGAGACACTGCGCTCGGCCTACTTCAACGGCCTGGGTGCGGCCGGCGACCCCGACATCCGGATGCTCACCCTGCGGATGCGCCGCGACCTGGCCAGCGCCCTCAGCGCCCTGGGCCGCCACCGCGAGGCCGCCGGGCTGTTCTAAGTCCGGCCGGGGCGCGCGCGGTCACCGACCCTGCGGAAACCCGACATAACGGGCGCACTGCCACCCTGCAATCCGACACACCGGACACACGCGCGCCCGCCCGGGCCGCCCGCCGCCCGACCGCGGCCGGCGGGCGCGCACACCGGTTCCACTCCCTTCTGCACGCCCTTGCGAATCGGGCGGGCGGGCCTGCTCGCCGCAGTAGTTACTGGCGAGTAGCATGTCCTCTGTACCGGTCACCAGTCATCCGTCCGTTGGAACCAGGAGGGCAATCGTGCCGCGAACTGCCCGCGACGTCGTTTTCGTCGACGGAGTCAGAACTCCGTTCGGCAAAGCCGGCAAGGGCCTCTACGCCGAGACACGCGCCGACGACCTCGTCGTACGCGTCATCCGCGAGCTACTGCGCCGCAACCCCGGCCTGCCGCCGGAGCGTGTGGACGAGGTGGCCATCGCCGCCACCACCCAAATAGGCGACCAGGGGCTGACGATCGGGCGCAGCGCCGCCCTGCTGGCCGGGCTGCCCCGCAGCGTCCCCGGCTATGCCATCGACCGCATGTGCGCCGGGGCGATGACCGCGGTCACCACCAGCGGGGCCGGCATCTCCTTCGGCGCCTACGACATCGCCATCGCCGGCGGCGTCGAGCACATGGGCCGCCACCCGATGGGCGAGGGCGTCGACCCCAACCCGCGCTTCCTCTCCGAGAAGCTGGTGGACCCCTCGGCGCTGGTCATGGGCAACACCGCCGAGAACCTGCACGACCGCTACCCCTCCATCACCAAGGAGCGGGCCGACGCCTTCGCGCTGCGCAGCCAGGAGAAGGTCGCCAAGGCCTATGCCGACGGCCGGATCCAGCCCGACCTGGTCGAGGTGCTGGTGCGCTCGGCCGAGGAGGGCTACGGCCTGGCCACCGCCGACGAACCGCCGCGCCCCGAGACCACCCTTGAGGGCCTCGCCGGGCTGAAGACCCCCTTCCGCCCGCACGGCAACGTGACCCCGGGCAACGCCGCCGGGCTCAACGACGGCGCCACCGGCGCGGTCATCGCCGCCGAGGACACCGCCGCGGAACTGGGCCTGGACGCCCGCATGCGGCTGGTCGACTTCTCCTTCGCCGGTGTCGACCCGGAGGTCATGGGCGAGGGCCCGGTCCCGGCCACCGAGAAGCTGCTCGCCCGCCAGCGGATGGCCATCGGCGACATCGGCCTCATCGAGATCAACGAGGCCTTCGCCGTCCAGGTGCTGGCGTTTTTGGAGCACTTCGGCATCGCCGACGACGACGCGCGGGTCAACCCCTGGGGCGGCGCGATCGCGCTGGGCCACCCGCTGGCGTCCTCCGGGGTGCGGCTGATGATGCAGCTGGCCCGGCACTTCGCCGAGCGCCCCGACGTCCGCTACGGGCTGACCACCATGTGTGTGGGCATGGGCATGGGCGGAACCGTGCTGTGGGAGAACACCAACTGGGAAGGGAGCGCCAAGTGAGCAGCACCGACGACCCGGGCGCCGCGGCCGGCGTCCCCTCCTCCCCCGAGGCCCTGCGCGAGGTCTTCGCCGACGAGGTGGTCACCCGCGCCCTCTCCCGCGATGTCCGGCTGCCCTACGGCGCGGGCAAGGCCGTGCTGATCACCCTGGACAACGGACACGACCACACCAAGCCCAACACCTTCGGGCCGGCCGGGCTGCTCAGCCTGGACGCGGCGATCGAGGCGGCGCGCGCCCGCACCGACATCTCCGCCGTCGCGGTCACCGGCAAGCCGTTCATCTTCGCCGTGGGCGCCGACCTGTCGGGCGTGCCGCAGGTGCAGAACCGCGCCCAGGCCCACGCGGTGGCCAGGCTCGGCCACGACGTGCTGCGCAAGCTCGGCGAGCTCGACGTGCCCACCTTCGCCTTCGTCAACGGCGCGGCTATGGGCGGCGGCGTCGAGGTGGCGCTGCACTGCCGCTACCGCACCGTCTCTTCGGGCGTGGGCAACTTCGCGCTGCCCGAGGCGTTTTTGGGACTGGTCCCGGGCTGGGGCGGCACCTACCTGCTGCCGCACCTCATCGGCGCCGAGCAGGCGCTGCGGCTCATCGTCGACAACCCGCTGGCCCAGAACCGGATGATCAAGGGTCCGGAGGTCCGTTCGCTGGGCATCGCCGACGCGATGTTCGAGCCCGCCGACTTCGTCGAGGAGTCGCTGCGCTGGGCCGCCCGCGTCATCACCGGCGAGACCGCGGTCGAGCGTCCCCGGGTCGACACCGGCCAGGCGTGGGACCAGGCGGTGGGCACCGCCCGCTTCATGCTCGAGGGCAAGCTGCACGGCGCCGCCCCGGCGCCGGCGCGGGCGCTGGAGCTGGTCGCCGCCGCCAAGGACCGCACCCGCGACGAGGGCTTCGCCGCCGAGGACGACGCGCTGGCCGACCTGATCATGAGCGACGAGCTCGCGGCAGGGCTCTACGCCTTCGACCTCAACCAGAAGCGGGCCCGCCGCCCCGCCGGCGCCCCCGACAAGTCGCTGGCCCGGCCGGTCACGAAGGTGGGCGTGGTCGGTGCCGGGCTGATGGCGGGCCAGCTCGCGCTGCTGTTCGCCCGGCGCCTGGGCGTGCCGGTGGTGATGACCGACCTCGACCGCGAGCGGTTGGACGCAGGGGTCGGCCACGTGCACGGCGAGATCGACAAGCTGCAGGGCAAGGGCCGCATCACCGCCGACCAGGCCAACCGGCTCAAGTCCCAGGTGAGCGGTTCGCTGAGCATGGACGCCTTTGCCGACGCCGACTTCGTCATCGAGGCCGTGTTCGAGCGGATGTCGGTCAAGCAGGACGTCTTCGCGCAGGTCGAGGCGGTGGTGTCCGACGAGGCGGTCCTGGCCACCAACACCTCCTCGCTGTCGATCACCGAGATGGCCTCCGGCCTCGCCCACCCCGAACGGGTGGTCGGCTTCCATTTCTTCAACCCGGTGGCGGTGCTGCCGCTGCTGGAGATCATCCGCGGCGAGCACACCGGCGACACCGCGGTGGCGACCGCGTTCGCCACCGCCAAGCAGCTGAAGAAGTCCGCGGTGCTGTGCAAGGACGCGCCCGCCTTCGTCGTCAACCGGCTACTCACGCTGTTCATGGGCGAGGTGCTCGGCGCCGTCGAGGAGGGCACCGAGCCTGAGACCGCCGACCGGGCGGTGGCCCCGCTGGGGCTGCCGATGCCGCCGCTGATGCTGCTGCAGCTGGTGGGTCCGGCCGTCGCCTTGCACGTGTCGGAGACACTGCACGCGGCCTACCCGCAGCGGTTCGCGGTCTCCGGGCAGCTGCGCCGGCTCGTGGAGTCGGGCAGGAACGAGATCTACGGCCCCGACCTGCAGATCGACCCGCAGGTGCGCGAGCTGTTCACCGGAGGCGACCGGCCTTCCAGCGAGGACCTGATCCTGCAGCGCGCGCTTGAGGCGCTGGCCCGCGAGATCCGCATCATGCTCGACGAGGGCGTGGTCGCCGAACCCGCCGACATCGACCTCTGCCTGATCGCCGGCGCCGGCTGGCCGTTCCACCTGGGCGGTATCACGCCCTACCTGGACCGCTCCGGTGTGGCCGAGAAGGTCAACGGGTCGCTGTTCCATCCCGGCGGCCCCAAAGCGGTCTGATTCCGCTGCCGCCGGCTGCGCGCCTCCGCGCGGCCGGCGGCGGGTGCACCGCCCGGCCGGTCGGCGCACCGGCTCATCGGCGGATCGGCCGTAGTGCCCGGCCCGCCGATCGACGCGGTATTGAAGGACTGTTCTATGCTGGGGACATGACGGGCGCAACGGCACCCTTCGTTCTGACCAACCACTTCCGCGTGACCTGGGAGGGCTCCTGGTTGGCCCTCGCCTGCGCGGTGTTCACCGGCACCGGTATCGCCTTGATGCTGCGGGGCGGCGCCACCGACCTTGTCATGGGAGCGCTCGCAGTCCTCGTCTTCGGCGGTGCGGGTGCCGTGTCGGTGACACGGATGTTCTCGCCCCGCCCCGTCCTGGTCCTCGACTCCCAAGGGGTGCGCTTCCCCGCGCCCTGGCCGCGTTCGGAGTCCGATGACGCCGTCCTGGCCTGGGACGACGTTGCGGTACTGCGGGCTTGCACCCAGTACGTCCCCCACCGCGGCGGCACCGTGAGCATCCACTACCTCGACTTCGTGCCCACCGACGAGGCCGACCGCCCCTTCCGCATGCCCACACCTTGGCGCACCGACCACGCCGTGCGGGTCCGGCCCACCTGGGACCACAGCGCCGACGAGGTCATCGCCGCGGCGCGCACACGCAAGCCCGGGCTCGCCTTCGAGGACCGCCGCGAACCCCGCGGCGGGCGCGTCTGAGCAGCGGTCGGCCCCGGCTCCGGGCCGGCGGCTGCCGGCTCAGCCGACCCGGGCGGGTTCCCGGCTGGGCTCGTCCGCCTCGGCGCCGGCGTCCTCGCCCTCGGTGATGCCGATCCGGTCGTGCAGGCGGCGCAGCGGTGCGGGCAGCCACCAGTTGGCCCGGCCCAGCAGGCGCATGGTGGCCGGTACCAGCAGTGCCCGCACCAGCGTGGCGTCGACGACCACCGCCATCACCAGGCCCATGCCCATGATCTTGAGGAAGAGCAGGTCGGAGAATCCCATCGCGGCCAGCACGACCACCAGCAGCACGGCGGCACTGGTGATGATGCCGCCGGTGCGCTGCAGTCCGGTGGCCACCGAGTGGGCGTTGTCGCCGGTGCGGGCGAACTCCTCGCGCACCCTGCTGAGCAGGAACAGCTCGTAGTCCATGGCCAGCCCGAACGCCACGATCACGATCAGCACGATGTAGGTGGGGTCGATGGTGCCCACCGGCGTGAAGCCCAGCACGCCGGAGAGGTGGCCCTCCTGGAAGCCCCACACCACCACGCCCAGCGAGGCGCCCAGGGACAGTGCGCCCATGATCACCGCCTTGACCGGAAGCACCACCGAACCGAACGCCAGGAACAGCAGGGCGAGGGTCACCGCGACCACGAACACCAGGGTGGCGGGCAGTGCGTCGACGATCGCGGCGACGTTGTCGATCTGCATTGCGGCGGCCCCGCCGACCAGTACCTCGTCGGCGCCATCGGGCGGGGCGGCGGCGCGGACGTCGCGCACCAGGTCGGTGGTATCCGGGTCGTCGGTGTCGCCCTTGTAGGCCACGGTGAGGTGGGCGATGTTGTCGCCGGTGCGGGCGACCTCGGCGGATTCGGCGCCTTGGAGGTCTTCCAGGCGCTCGGCGAACGCCTGGAGTTCGGGTTCGGCGACGTTGCCGGTGACGGCGATGTCCAACCGCCCGATTCCCCCGGCCGGGAAGTCCTCTCTGAGGGAGTCCATGGCCTGGCGGCTGCCGGAGTCCTGGGGCAGGTAGCGCTGGTCGGTGGAGCCCAGTTCGGTGTAGGCCAGCGACGAGGCGAACGCCACCAGCACCGCGCCCACGGCCAGCAGGTAGAGCACCGGCCGCCGCATCACGCTGTGGGCCAGCAGCGCCCAGCCGCCCTGGCGGTGGCGGGCGCCGGCCGCCGGTGCCGCAGCGCCGGCTCTGGCGCGCACCAGTGCGCGTCTGCGCTTGCGGCGGGCGAACAGGGGCAGGGCGTCGATGCGCCGGCCTGTCACCGACAGCAGTGCGGGCAGGGCGACCAGTGCCGCGAGTACGTCGAAGAGCACGACCGCGATGCCGCCGAGCCCGATCGAGCGCAGGATGGGCTGGGGGAAGAACAGCAGTCCGGCGAAGGCGATCATCACGGTAACGCCGGAGAAGGCGACGGTGCGCCCGGCGGTGGCCAGGGTGCGCGAGACGGCGCCGCTCACGTCGGTGCTGCGTCCCAGTTCCTCGCGGAAACGGCTGACCATGAACAGGCCGTAGTCGATGGCCAGTCCCAGGCCGAGGATGGTGGCGATGTTGATCGCGAAGACCGAGACCTCGGTGACATGGGTCAGGGCGCGCAGCAGGGTCAGCGAGCCCAGGATCGCCAGCCCGCCCACTGCCAGCGGCATCAACGCCGCGACGACGCCGCCGAAGATCAGGACGAGCAGCACCAGCAGGACGGGCAGCGACATCAGTTCGGCGCGCACCACGTCGCTCTCGGCCTGAGCGGACAGGTCGTGCTGGATGCCGATGGTGCCGCCGATGCGGGTCTCCAGCGGTCCGGCGTCCAACTCCTCCTTGATGGCCTCGAAGTTGTGCATCCGCTCGGCTTCGGAGCCGCCCGCCAGGGTGATGGGGACGTAGGTGGCGTGGCGGTCCTCGGAGATGAGGATGCCGCGCTCGGTGTCGCTGAGTCCTTCGTCGAGGTAGGTGCGCACCGACCGGACGCGGTCGTCGGGCAGGTCCTCGCGCAGTTGCCCGATCGCGGCGGCGAACGACGGGTTGTCGATGCGGATTTCGTCGCTGCGGTAGACGACCGCGGCGTCGACCTGGTCGTGGCCCAGTTCTTCTTCCAGTACGTCGACCGCACGGGAGGATTCCGCTCCGGGATCCTGGAACCCGCCGTCGCTGACCGCGCCGAACACGCCGGTTCCCCAAACTCCGGCGAATACGGCGAACAGCGCCGTTGCGGCGAGCACCCAGAGCCGCCGGCGATAGCCGAACCGGCCAAGACCTGCGAACATGCTCCTGCTCCCCGTTTCCGCGCAACGTATAGTGAGAAAGGTGAACGCCGTTTGCTTGCTTACGGTGTTCACTTCCGAACACGGCGTTTATCAATACTATTCTCACATGCGACCGAAAAGGACGCCCCGAGGGGTCGAGAAGGACGAGGTTTGACCGAAGAGCCGGCATTCTCCCAGGTCGAGAAAACTCCGCTGCGGAACCGGCGCGAACGTGTGCGCGAGGCCACATCGCGCGAGATCAAGAACATCGCCCGGCGCCACCTGACCGCCCACGGGGCATCAGGGGTGTCGCTGCGCGCCATCGCCCGCGAGATGGGCATGACCGCACCCGGCCTCTACCGGTACTTCACCAGCCTCAACGACCTGCTGGAGGTGCTGCGGGCCGACCTGTTCGCCGAGCTGGGGGCCGCGGTCGACGCGGCCGAGGCGGCCGTGCCCGCCGCCGACACCGACGGCCGGCTGCTGTCGGCGCTGCGGGCGGTGCGCGCCTGGGGGCTGGCCAACCGGGCGGAGTTCGCGCTGCTGTTCGGGCCCGCTGCAACCCAGGCCGCCGACCCCGACGACAGCCCCGCCGCCGAGGCGGGGCGGCGCTTCGCTGCGACCTTCGTCGCTCTGTTCGACCAGCTCATCGCCGAAGGCCGTTTCACCGTACCCGCCGAGACCGAAGCGTCGGCGGCCCTGCGCGGGCAGTTGGAGGCCTTTGCCCGGCTCACCGGCTTCAGCGGCGACCGCGCCTCGATCGGCGCCACCCGCGTGCTGCTGGGCTGCTGGGTGCGCTTCTACGGCGTCGTCTGCATGGAGGTCTTCCAGCACCTCGGGTTCGTCTCCGACGACATGGAGGCGCTCTTCGAGGACGAGCTGCGCGATCTGGTCTCGGGGCTCGGCGTCGCCTACCGCTCCCCCGTCCCGCCTGCGCCGCCCGCCTGACGAACCGGGCATCCCCGGCAGCCGCGCGCGGTCCCGATGCGCTATTCTCCGGCTGTGCGCCCTATTCGACGCCATTCGGAACCATGGTGGCGCTTGCTGGTAATCGCCCGCGTTGCCTGCGTTGCCCGGCCGTATCGCCGCAAAGCCGCATAACGACAAGGACCGCCCTCGTGGATCCCACCCCCGGCGGCCAGGGGCACCCCGCAGCCGACCGCCCCCCGGCACCGGTCCCCCCGCACGGCGCCGCCCCCTCCGGCCAGGTCGACACGGCATCGGCCGCCTACCCCGGCTCTCCCGCGCCCGCCCCCGGTTGGACGGCCGCGCCGCAGCCGGTCGACCGCTCACCGGCGGTCTGGTTCGCCGTGGGCGCCGCGGCGCTGCTCGCGGTGTCGGCGTTCACGATCTCGGTGCTGCTGGTGGTGCTGGCGCCGCCGCCGGAGGGGCCCCAGGGCGCGGCGCCCGCGGCCGCCGACCCCGCCCGCTTCACCAGCAAGGAGTTCTCGGCACGCCCCTCCACGGTCGAGGTGGACCTGACCGACCACCCCGCCTACTCGCTGGCGGTGCCCGAACCCGTGCCGTGCGAGGTGCCCGGGCTCGACCCGGAATCCGGATCGTCGTGGGAGGGCTTCAGCGCCACCCTGACCGACTGCCTCGCCGAGCTGTGGCGGCCCCGGCTGGAGCAGTTGGGCCTGCGCTCGCCCGAACCGGAGTTCCGGGTCAGCCGCACCGACCCCGACTCCGGCTCCGGCGAGCCCGGGATCGTCCTGGCTTATTACGAGAACAGCCGGATGCGCATCACCGCGGTGCTGCCCAACGTCGTCTCGCTCCTGGACGACGTGCCCGACGGCAGGCAGGAGAGTGTGGCCGGCGCACTGCTCGCCCACGAGTACGGCCACCACATCCAGGAGCTGACCGGCATCCTGGGCGTCAGCTACGCCGTCGAGAGCGAGGCGGGCAGCGAGGACGCGCGGCTGGAGGCGCTGCGCCGCACCGAACTGCAGGCCGAATGCCTGGCCGGGATGGCCATGCAAGGGCTGGAGGGTTTCAGCGACGGCGATGTCGACGCGGTCAACGACATCCTCAACCGGGGCAACGGCCTGGACACGCACGGGTCGGTGGACAACCGGCGCCACTGGTTCGACAAGGGGACCGCGCAGGGGCGCATCGGGGCGTGCAACACCTATGCGGCGCCCGCGGCGCAGGTGAACTGACCCGGCGCGGCCGCACCCGGCCGGGCCGGCCGCAAAGCCTGGCCGCCGCGAGTGC
>NZ_BAAGYZ010000027.1:0-841 GCF_054778995.1 Streptomonospora sediminis | reverse complement strand
CCAAGGGGTCCATCGACAACCTTGCGTTGGTTCCGGCGCCTGAGGCCGACCGGGAACTGGCGCCGGGCGAGGTGCGGGTCGCGGTGCGCGCGGCCGGACTGAACTTCCGCGACGTGGTCGTGGTGCTGGGCATGGTGCCCGAACAGGGCGAACCGATCGGCGGCGAGTTCGCCGGGGTGGTCACCGAGACCGGACCCGGGGTCGCCGACTTGGCCGTCGGCGACCGGGTCATGGGGCTGGACGAGGCCGCGTTCGGCCCGCGAGTCGCCACCGACCGGCGACTGCTCACCCCGCTGCCCGAGAACTGGACCTTCGCGCAGGGCGCCGCCGCAACCGTGGGCTTCTGCACGGCGTACTACGGTCTGCGGGATTTGGCGGACTTGCGGGCCGGGGAGCGGGTGCTGGTCCATTCGGGTGCGGGCGGTGTGGGCATGGCCGCCGTCCAAATCGCCCGGCATGCGGGTGCGGAGGTGTTCGCGACCGCTTCGCCGGGCAAGTGGGACCGGTTGCGGGAGTTGGGGGTGGCCGAGGACCACATCGCCTCCTCCCGCGACCTGGGCTTCGCCGAAACGTTCCGGACACTGGTGGGCGATGCGGGCATGGACGTGGTGCTGAACTCGCTTGCGGGCGAGTTCACCGACGCGTCGCTGGACCTGCTGGGTACGGGCGGGCGCTTCATCGAGATGGGCAAGACCGACAAGCGCGACCCCGCCGCGGTGGCCGAAACCCACCCGGATGTGGTGTACCGCAGTTTCGACCTGATGGATGCCGGCCGCGACCGCATCGGCGCGATGCTCGCCGAGCTGACGGACCTGGTCGCCCAGGGCTCCCTCGCGGGTCT
>NZ_BAAGYZ010000026.1:0-6312 GCF_054778995.1 Streptomonospora sediminis | reverse complement strand
CGGGGGTCGGCGGGTGGAGTTGCCGACCTATGCCTTCCAACGCAGCCGCTACTGGCTCGACGGCGAACCGGACGCCCCGGCACCGGCCCACGCCCCGCCCGCGTATGCACCGCCGGCGCAGCCACCGCAAGAGGTACAGACCGACGACCTGCCCGCCATCCTGCATGCGGTGCGCCGCCAGGCGGCCACCACCTTGGGGCACTCCGCGCCCGAAACCGTCGAAGCCGACCGCAACTTCGACGACATCGGCTTCGACTCCCACCTGTCGGTCGAACTGTGCCGGTCGCTGGGCGCGCGGTTCGGCCTGCGGCTGCACCCGACCGTCCTGTTCGACCACCCCACGCCGGCGGAACTCGCGCGGCACCTGCACGTGCAGCTCTCCGGTGTCCAGCAGGACCCGGTCGCCACCGGCGCCGCGCTCGCGCCCGCCGACGAGCCCATGGCGGTCATCGGAATCGGTTGCCGTTTTCCGGGGGGTGTGGGCTCGGCTGCGGAGTTGTGGTCGCTGGTTTCGGGTGGGGGTGATGCGATCGGGCCGTTCCCGGAGGACCGGGGGTGGGATGTCGGGGGGTTGTTCGATCCGGTTGCGGGGCGGCCGGGGAAGAGTTATGTGGCCGATGGCGGGTTTGTTTACGGTGCGGGCGGGTTCGATGCGGGGTTTTTCGGGGTGTCGCCGCGTGAGGCGGTGGCGATGGATCCGCAGCAGCGGATGGCGTTGGAGGTGGCGTGGGAGGCGGTTGAGCATGCGGGGATCGATCCGTTGTCGTTGCGGGAGTCGCAGACGGGGGTGTTCCTGGGCGCCTCCTACGGCGGCTACGGCGGACAGACCGGGGCTGCCGAAGGCGGCGGCTACCGGCTGACCGGAATGTCGCCGAGCCTGGTCTCCGGCCGGATCGCCTATTTCCTCGGGCTGCACGGCCCGGCTCTGACCTTGGACACGGCGTGCTCCGCGTCGCTGGTGGCGCTGCATTCGGCCGGGCGGGCGCTGCGTGCGGGCGAATGCTCGCTCGCACTCGCCGGCGGGGTGACGGTGCTGGCCAACGCGGACTGGTTCGTGGAGTTCTCCCGCCAGCGCGGCCTGGCCGCGGACGGGCGGGTCAAGGCGTTCGCCGCTGCGGCCGACGGCACGGCCTGGGCCGAAGGCGCCGGGGTCTTGGTGCTGGAGCGGCTGTCGGACGCCCGCCGCAACGGCCGCCGCGTGCTGGCGGTGCTGCGGGGCTCGGCGGTCAACCAGGACGGCGCCTCCAACGGGCAGACCGCCCCGAACGGACGTGCGCAGGAACGCGTCATCCGCGCGGCACTGGCCGATGCGGGGATGGCCGCTGATGAGGTCGATGCGGTCGAGGCGCACGGTACCGGGACGACGCTGGGCGATCCGATCGAGGCGCGGGCGCTGCTGGCCACCTACGGGCGTTCGCGCCCGGCCGACCGGCCGCTGCGGCTGGGGTCGGTGAAGACGAACCTGGGTCACACCCAGGCCGCGGCGGGCGCGGCCGGGGTGATCAAGATGGTGATGGCGATGCGGCACGGCTCGCTGCCGGCGTCGCTGGGGGTGGATGCCCCGACTCCGCACGTGGACTGGTCCTCGGGTGCGGTGCGGTTGCTGGACGAACCGGCGGGCTGGCCGCGCGGCGAGAAGCCGCGGCGGGCGGGCGTTTCGGCGTTCGGTATCAGCGGCACCAACGCCCACGTCGTGCTGGAGGAGGCGCCCGCGGAGGCGGATACCTCCACCGGCGAAACGGGTGAAGCGCCCGCGGGGACGGCCGCCGCGGGCGGGGCGGCCGGTCCGGTGCCGCTGGTGCTCTCCGCCAAGAACGGCGACGCGCTGCGCGCCCAAGCCGAGCGCCTGGATCCGGTGGTCGAACACCACCCGCTGGTCGACGTGGGGGCGTCGCTGGTGCGGCGGTCGGCGTTCGAGCACCGCGCGGTGGTGTTGGCCGACGGTGCCGGTGACGCGCGGCGGGCGCTTGCCGCGCTGGCGGCCGGTGAGCCGGCTCCGAACACCGTGGCGGGTACGGCCGCTGCTTCGGCCGGCGGGTCGGCCGGTGGTGCTGCCGGCGGTGTGGTGTTCGTGTTCCCGGGCCAGGGTTCGCAGTGGGCGGGCATGGCCGCGGGGTTGCTGGAGTCGAGCCCGGTGTTCGCGGCGCGGATGGCCGAGTGCGACGCGGCACTGGGCGCTTTCGTGGACTTCTCAGTCGCCGACCTGCTGCGCGAAGGCGCCGCCCTGGAACGCGCGGAACCCGCGCAGACCGCGCTGTGGGCGGTGCTGGTGTCGCTGGCCGCGGTGTGGCGGTCCCACGGGGTGGAGCCCGCCGCGGTGGTTGGCCATTCCCAAGGCGAGATCGCGGCGGCGTGCGTGGCCGGAGGCCTGTCCCTGGCCGACGGCGCCCGCATCATGGTCACCCGGGCCCGGGCCATCGCCGAGCGGCTGTCGGGCCGCGGCGGCATGGTCGCGGTGGCCGCGGGCGCGGACCGGGCGGCCGAACTGCTGGAACCGTGGAACGCCGACCTCGGCGTGGCCGCGGTCAACAGCCCGGCCGATACCGTCGTGTCCGGCGCACCTGCGGCCCTGGCGGAGTTCGCCCGAGCGTGCGAGGCCGCCGATGTGCGGGTGCGGCGGATCGATGCCGACTTCGCAGCGCACTCCCCGCAGGCCGAAGCGATCACCGGAGAGATCGCCGCGGCCCTGGACGGGCTCTCCCCGGTCTCCGCCGCGGTTCCGTTCTTCTCCACAACGCGCGGCGCGCCGGTCGACACCGCCCGCCTCGACGCCGCCTACTGGGCGGCGAACGTCCGTCAGCCGGTGCGGTTCGGGCCGGCGGTGGAAGCCCTGCTGGGGGAGGGGTTCCGGCACTTCGTGGAAGTGGGCCCGCACCCGGTACTGGCGCCCGCGCTGCAGGCCGCCATCGAGGCACACGGGATCGGCTCCGGCGGCGCGGCGGTGCTGCCGACGCTGTACCGCGACCAGGACTCGGTGCGGCAACTGCCGTTCTCGCTCGCGCGGGCGTTCACGGCCGGTGTGCCCGTGGACTGGCAGGGGTACCTGGGCGGCGGCACGCTGGTGGACCTGCCCACCTACCCCTTCCAACACCAGCACTACTGGCAGGAGCCGGAGCAGCCGCAGGAGCCGGAGCAGGAGCCCGCCGCAGCGGACACGGGCCTGGAGCGGTCCGGCCACCCGCTGGTCGGCGGCGTGCTGCGCCTGGCCGACGACGGCTCGGTGCTGCTGACCGGGCGCTGGTCGCTGTCCACCCGGCAGTGGTTCGGCGACCACCGGGTGGCCGGCAGCGCGGTGGTGCCCGGCACGGTGTGGGTGGAGCTGGCCCGGTACGCGGGAACCCAGGCGGGCTGCCCCCGGATCGGCGACCTCACCCTGCACACCGCGCTCGTGCTGCCCGAGGACGGTGCCGTGCGCGTCCAGATCCGCGTCGGCGCCCCCGACGAACAGGGGCGCCGCGACATCGGGATCCACTCCCGCCCCGAGCGGGCCGCTCCGGAGACGCCGTGGACCGGGCACGCCACCGGCACCCTCACCGCGGCGGCCGAACCGTCCGGGTGGGCCGCGCGCACCTGGCCGCCCGAAGGCGCGCAGCCCGTCGACACCACCGGCTGCTACGAGCGCCTGGCCGCAGCCGGTTACGGATACGGTCCCGCGTTCGCCGGCCTGCGCGCCTGCTGGCGGCTCGGCGAGAGCACCTACGCCGAGGTCGGCCTTGCCCTGCCGGACGCCGGCGACTGGACCGTCCCCCCTCCGCCGCTGCTGGACGCCGCCCTGCACCCGGTGCTGCCGGCGGCGTTGGCCGGCGGCAGCGGCGACGACCGGTTGCTGCTCCCGTTCGTTTTCAGCGGCGTCGAACTGTCGTCGGTCGGACGTACCGACACGCTGCGGGTGCGGGTAAGTCCGGCCGGCACCGATACGGCCACCGTGGAACTGGCCGACACCAGCGGGGCGCCGGTGGGCTCGATCGAGTCCGTGCACCTGCGGCCGGTGTCCGCGGACCGGATCCCGGTCGCCGACGACTCCCTGTTCCGCACGGAGTGGGTTCCGGTCGCAGCCGCCGACCTGTACCGGGGGCAGTGGCCCAGCGTCCGCGACGCCCGCGGCCTCGCGGCCCTTGCCGAGGCGGCTGATGCGGCCGGGGCGCCGGCACCGCCGCGGACCGTCCTCGCCGTCTGCGAGCCGGTCGGCGGCGAAACCGCCGACTCGGTGCACACGGCAACTGCGGAGGCGCTCGAACTCGTCCGCGCCTGGCTCGCCGACCCCCGGTGGGAGTCCGCGCGGCTGGTCTTCACCACCCGCAACGCCGTCTGCGTCCACGATGGCGAGGGCGTGGCAGACCTCGCCCAGGCATCGCTGTGGGGGCTGGTCCGCACCGCGCAGGCCGAACACCCCGGCCGGTTCGCGCTCGTCGATACCGACGCCGCGACCGGCACCGGTACCGGCACGGGCGCCGCAGCCGAATCCGCCGCCGTCGCTCTCGCCGCCGACGAGCCCCAACTGGCGTTCCGCCGCGGCCGGGCCTACGCCCCGCGGCTGACCCGCGCCGCCGGCGGCGCACTCGCGGTACCCGGCTCCGCCGCCTGGCGGCTGGACACCACCGGAGGGGGCACGCTGGAGAACCTGGCGCTGCTGCCGGACTCCGCAGGGCTCGCCGAACTGCTGCCGGGACAGGTGCGGGTCGCGGTCCGCGCCGCCGGGCTCAACTTCCGCGACGTGCTGATCGCGCTGGGCAGCTACCCGGGCAGCGCCGACCTCGGTCTCGAAGGGGCCGGCGTGGTGACCGAAACAGGGCCGGGAACCACCGGGTTCGCTGTCGGCGACCGCGTTTTCGGGCTGCTGCCCCAGGGGTTCGGTCCGGTGGCGGTCACCGACCACCGCCTGCTCGCCCGGATCCCCCGCGGCTGGTCCTTCGAACAGGCCGCCTCGGTGCCCGCGGCGTTTTTGACCGCGCACTACGGGTTCGGCGACCTGGCGGCGCTCGCGCCCGGCTCGACCGTGCTGGTCCATGCGGCCGCCGGGGGAGTGGGCATGGCCGCGGTACAGCTCGCGCGCCACCGGGGCGCCGAGGTCTTCGGTACCGCTGGCCCCGCCAAACACCACCTGCTGCGCGAAATGGGCCTCGACGACGAGCACATCGCATCGTCGCGGGACCTGGAGTTCGAGCGGCGGTTCGCCGCGGCCACCGGCGGCCGCGGGGTCGACGTGGTGCTGAACTCGCTGGCCGGCGACTTCACCGACGCGTCGCTGCGGCTGCTGCCGCGCGGCGGCGTGTTCCTGGAGATGGGCAAGGCCGACCCGCGCGACCCGCAGGCGGTGGCCGCCGAACACCCCGGAGTCAGCTACCGGCCCTACGACCTCACCGCGGTGGAGCCCGACCGGATCGGCGAACTGCTCGCCGAACTCACCGCGCTGTTCGAGCGGGGCGAACTGCAGCCGCTGCCGGTTTCGGCCACGGACATCCGCCGGGCGCCCGAAGCTCTGCGGACCATGAGCCGCGGCGGCCACACCGGCAAGATCGTGCTGCGCATCCCGCGGCCCCTCGACCCCGACGGCACCGTGCTGGTCACCGGAGGCACCGGAACCCTGGGCGGCCTGCTGGCGCGGCACTTGGTGACCGCGCACGGCGTGCGCCACCTGGTGCTGACGAGCCGCCGCGGCATGGACGCGCCCGGGGCGGGCGAACTGGAGGCCGAACTCACCGCGCTCGGCGCCACCGTCACCATTGCGGCCTGCGACGCCGCCGACCGCGGCGCGCTCGCCGCCGTACTGGCGGAGGTGCCCGCTGCACACCCGCTCACCGCGGTCGTGCACGCAGCGGGCGTGCTGGACGACGCACCGGTCGCCTCGCTCGGCGCCGAGCAGCTGCACCGGGTGCTGCGCGCCAAGGTCGACGGCGCCGCGAACCTGCACGAACTCACCGCCGGATACGACCTGGCCGCGTTCCTGCTGTACTCGTCGGTAACCGGCGTGCTGGGCAGCCCTGGCCAGGCGAACTACACCGCGGCGAACGCCTTCCTGGACGCGCTGTCCGCCCGTCGGCATGCGGCCGGGCTGTCCGCCACGTCCCTGGTCTGGGGGCTCTGGGAGCAGGAAAGCGGGCTGACCGGCGGCCTGCAGCCCGCCGACCTGGCGCGGCTGCGGCGGGCCGGGCTGCGGCCGATGCCCACCGCACAAGGGCTGGCCCTGTTCGACGCGGCCCTGCGCACCGCAGATGCGGCGCCGGTGCCGGCCGCGCTGGACCTGGCGGCCTGCGCATCGGGCGAGGTTGGCCGGGCCCTGACCCGCGGCACGGCGCCGGGCACCCGCACGCG
>NZ_BAAGYZ010000025.1:0-58491 GCF_054778995.1 Streptomonospora sediminis | reverse complement strand
GGCGCCGGGCGGCGGTGTAGCGGTCGAGGCGCTGGCGGCGGCGCTGGCCGCCGTCGAGGCCAACGAGCAGGAACTGGGCCGGTTGGATGCGGTCGCCGGCGACGGCGACCACGGCCTGGGCATGGTGCGCGGGCTGACCGCGGCCGCTGCGGCGGCCCGCGGCGCCGAGTCCGGCAACACCGCCCACGACACGGGCCGGGCGCTGCTGCTGGCCGGGACGGCGCTGGCCGACGCGGCCGGCGGCGCCTCGGGCGCGCTGTACGGGCTGCTGCTCACCGAAATCGGCGGCGGGCTGGTGGAGGCCGGTTCCGTGCCGGTCACCGCCGAACTCATCGCCCCGGCCGTCGACTCCGCGTTCGGCGCCGTGTGCGAACTCGGCGGCGGCGCCGTCGGCGAGAAAACCATGCTCGACGCGCTCGCGCCCTTCCGCGACACCCTGGTGAAGAACGCGCGCGCCGGAGCCGGGCTGTCCGAGGCCTGGACCGATGCCGCAGCGGCGGCCACCGCCGCCGCCCGCGCCACCGCCGACATGCACGCCAAGCGCGGACGCGCCGCGCGGCTGGGCGAACGCGGCCAGGGCCACCCCGACGCCGGCGCCACCTCGCTGGCGCTGATGGCCACGGCAGCGGCCGAGGTCATCGCCGCCCGCTGCCCCACCGATACCCCTGCCGGCAGCGCCGCCGATTCAGGCACCGCGGCCGGTCCCGACTCCGAAAGCCGGTGATCACGCCATGAGAATCGCAGTCGCCGCCGACAGCGCCGGAGCCGCGCTGAAGAACGAACTCCGCGACCTGCTCGACGCGGACCCGCGCATCACCGAGGTCCGCGACCTCGGCGTCCCCGACGCCGACGACGACCGCGCCTACCCCGTGCTGGGGATCGCGGCCGCCGAACAGGTCGCCGACGGCCAGGTCGAACGCGCCATCCTGGTGTGCGGCACCGGCATCGGCATGTGCATTTCCGCCAACAAGGTGCCGGGGGTGCGCGCTACGGTCGCCCACGACTCCTACTCGGCCGAGCGGTCGGTGAAGTCCAACAACTGCCAGGTGCTCACCATGGGGGCGCGGGTAATCGGGCCGGAACTGGCGAAGCGGATCACCGCCGAGTGGATCGGCCACGTCTTCGACCCCGAATCGGCCAGCGCGGCCAAGGTCGCCCGCATCAACGAGTACGAACAGGCCTGAGCCGCGGCGCGGCTGCGGCGACACATCCGGATACCCCCCGACGGGGCTTGGAACATGCGAACGTGAACAGGAGCCGACATGCGTGTACTGGCCGCGGGCGACCACTTTGTCAGCCCGGACCTGCTGGTGAGCGCCTTGGACGAGGAGGTCAGCAGCGGCCGGCTGACTCCTCCGGAGACCGCGAAGCTGCGGCTGCCCTGGCCCGTTGAGCCGTTCGGCCCCGTCGGCGGGGTCGAAGAGGCCAGCGGGACCGAGGAAGAGGTCATCGAGGCGCTGCGGGGCGCCGAGGTCTGCATGACCCAGATGGCGCCGGTGACCTCGAAGGTCATCGAGGCAAACCCCGGCCTGCGCCTGGTTTCGGTGTGCCGGGGCGGGCCCGTCAACGTCGACCTGGAAGCGGCCACCCGCGCCGGTGTCGCCGTGACCTACGCACCCGGCCGCAACGCGACCGCCGCCGCCGAGTACGCGATCGCCATGATCCTCGCTGCCCTGCGCCGGGTGCCGGGTGCCGACTCCGAACTGCACCAGGGGCGCTGGCGCGGCGACTTCTACGCCTACGACCAGGCAGGTGTCGAACTGCGCGGCACCACGGTGGGGCTGGTCGGCTACGGCGCCATCGGCCGGATCGTGGCCCGCATCCTGCGCGCCTTCGAAGCCGAGGTGCTGGTCAGCGACCCCTTCACCGATCCTGGGACCGCCGCCGAGGACGGGGTGCGCCTCGTCGAGCTGGATGAGCTGCTGACCTCCAGCTCGGTGGTCAGCCTGCACGCGCGGCTGACCCCGCAGACCCGCAACCTCATCGACGGCGACAAGCTCGCGCTGCTGCCGCGCGGCGCGGTACTGGTCAACACCGCCCGCGGCGGCCTGCTCGACCACGCCCCACTGCCCGAGGCGCTGCGCAGCGGGCAGCTGGGCGCGCTCGCGCTGGACGTCTACGACGTCGAGCCGCCGCCCGCCGACTGGCCGCTGCGCGGGCTGCCCAATGTGGTGGCCACCCCGCACCTGGCCGGGGCCACCCGGCAGACGGCCGAACGCGCAGCGCATATCGTCGCAGCAGAGGTAGGGCGCTACCTGCGCGGCGAAGAGCCGCGCCACCTGGCCAACCCAGAGGTGCGGGAGGTGCGCGCATGATCATCGGCGTCGACGTCGGCACGACCATGACCAAGGCCGCCGTGTTCGATCGCGACGGCCGGGCGGTGGCCGAGGCCGACGAGCCGACAACGCTGCACCGGCCGGGCGGCGCCCGGGTCGAGCAGGACCTGGACGAGGTGCTGGCCACCGTCTCCTCGGTGGTGCGCAAGGTCGCCGCGACCCAGGCGGAACCGGTCACCGCCGTCGCCCTGACCGGCCAGGGCGACGGCCTGTGGCTGCGCGACGCCGACGGCCGGCCTACCCGGCCCGCCATCTCCTGGCTCGACGGGCGCGCCGGGCCGCTGGTGCGGCAGTGGTACGAGGACGGCACCATGGACCGGGTGCACCAGCTGACCGGCCAGGGCATGTTCCCCGGCGCGCACGGCCCGCTGCTGGCGGCGCTGGACGCCGAGGAACCCGAGACACTGCAGCGTTCGGCGGTGGCCGGCTACTGCGTCGACGCGATGGTGCAGCACCTCACTGGCGAGATCACGGTCGACGCCTCCGACGCCTCCCTGCCCTTCCTGGACGTGCGCAGCCGCGACTACAGCTCCGCCGCGCTCGCCGAGTGCGGGGTTTCGCAGTGGCGGGACCTGCTGGCCGCGCCGGCCGCCCCCGACCGGCTGTACTCGCTGGACCGGCGCGGGGCCGAACTGCTGGACCTGCCCGCGGGGACCCCGGTCTCCGGCGGCCCGTTCGACCTGCCCGCCTGCCTGCTGGGCAGCGGCCTAAGCGAGGTCGGCGACGGGCTACTGACCGTGGGCACCACCCTGGCCTGCCAGGTCGTCGCCGACCATGTGAGTGTGCAGACGCCCAGCGAACCCGCGGGGATGTGGCTGTGCACCGACCGCGCCGACCGGTTCTCCCGCGCCATGCCGGCCATGGTCGGCACGGCCAGCCTGGACTGGCTGATGGACCTGCTGGGCATCGGGATAGGCGAGGTGGAGCCGCTGCTGGAGGCCAGCCCGCCCGGCGCCCGCGGCGTTTCGGCGCTGCCGTTTTTGGCCGAGTCGGGTGAGCGGGCGCCGTTCGTGGACCCGCGGGCCCGCGGCCAGCTCACCGGTGTCAATCTCGGCACCGAGCGCGCCGACATTGTCCGCGCGGTGTGCGAAAGCATCGCCTATGCGGCCCGCCACTGCCTGGAGGCGGCCGGGCTGACCGGCAGGCTCGCGGTCTGCGGCGGCGGCAGCCGGTCGCGCGCCTGGATGCAGGTGTTCGCCGACGTGCTGGGCCGGCCGGTGATCCTGCCGTCCGACGACGCCATCGGGGTGCGCGGCGCCACGGCTTCGGCGTGGCGGCGGCTGGGCGAGCCGGCCGACGGCAGCCGCTGGCTGGCCCAGGGTGCCCGGGTCGAACCGCGCGAGCACCTGCGCGCCCAGTACGAGGAGGGCTACGCCCGCTACCGCGCCCACCTCGACAGCGCCCGCGCACTGTGGCGGTCGGACGCACCCGCGTAGGGTGCTGTGAGGCCCCCGCGGGGTGGAGCAGGCGGAACAGAGCAGGACAGCGCGGAACAAGCGCAACGACAGGACGGAAACGGAAAAGCACGCGCCCCGGCGAGTCTCCCCTCTCGCCGGGGCGCCGCCATGTCCGCAAGGACCGGCCGGTGTGCTCCTGCCGCCATAGGGTGTGTGGCACAACGGGCGCAGCCGCTACCGCTGCGCCGCCCGGATACCGACTCGGCCCCGGACCCGGCCCCGACAGAACAGGGGCGCCATGACGCCGCCGCACCAGTCCGCCGACCGCTTCCCCGACTCCCCAGACCGCACCGTCCTGGTCTCCGGCGCGTCCTCGGGTATCGGCCGCGAGTGCGCCCGGTTGTTCGCCCGGCGCGGCTTCCGTGTCTTCGGCACCAGCCGCAGCCCGCGCCCGGACGCCGACGGCGTTGAGATGCTGCGGCTCGATGTGGCGAGCGAGGAGTCGGTCGCCGCGTGCGTGGCCGCAGCCGCCGAGCGCAGCGGCGGCATCGGCGTCCTGGTCAACAACGCCGCCGACGTCCACCACGGCATCGCCGAGGAAACCCCGCCCGCTGACGCCGCGGCGGTGTTCGAGACCAACCTCTTCGGTGCCGCACGGTTGGCCAACGCGGTCCTGCCGCAGATGCGCGCCCGCGGGCGCGGGCGCATCGTCAACGTCGGCTCGCTGGCCGCCTGGGTGGGCGAGCCCGGCGAAGGGTACTACGCCGCGTCCAAGGCGGCCCTTGCCCGCTACACCGAGGCGCTGCACCACGAGGTCAAGCACTGCGGTGTCGACGTCTGCCTGGTGGAGCCGGGCGCGTTCGCCACAGGCACGGTCGCGGCCGCCACCCGCTCGCCGGCGCGCATCTCCGACTACGACGGCGTGCGCGAACGCGCCCAGCAGACCATGGATGAGGCGATGCGCAAAGGCGGCGACCCGGGAGCCGCCGCCGCGCGCATCGTGGCGGCTGCCACCGACCGCTCGCCCCGCCTGCGCTACGGCGCCGGGGCCGAGGCCCGGTGGCTCCCGCTGCTGCAGGTGCTGCTGCCCCAGCGCCTGTCCGAACGCCTGCTGCGCCGCGGCTTCCGGCTTCCGGGCTGAGCGGTTCCGTGTGCCGGCCGGCACACGGAACCGCCCCTGTGCCAGGTCAGGCGGTGGAGGAGGCCCCCGCCTCCTCCACCCGCTTGTGCGGGCTCTGCCAGATCCGCAGCACCTTGGCCAGCACCCACAGCAGAGCGGCTGCGGCGCAGGCGCCGAGCCCCAGCGCCCAGGGGCCGTAGTTGACCGCGATCACCGGCAGCAGGGCCGTGATCAGGCCGCCGCCCAGCAGCGGGCTGAAGAACGGCGACCGCAGCGCGTAGGCGCGGGCGGCGCCGGTTTTCAGTTCGGGGTCGGCGGTGCGCAGCAGCATCAGGCCCACCGAGGAGACCGCCGTCAGCGTGCCGAAGTTGACGATGGCGTGCTCGAACCAGGACTCGCGGAACATCCGCGGGCCCGCCCAGTAGAAGAAGCCGACCGAAACCGCGGCGGCCACCAGCATGAGCAGGGTCAGCGGCACGATGTTGGCCAGCACCACCGGAACCGAAACCGAGGCCACGGCCGAAACCACCAGCAGGTCCAGTGCGGCGCCCTGGATCGCGCGCAGGCTGCCGGTGTCGACCGCCTCGGCCAGGCGCGTGCGCCCGATGACCGCCTGCACGACCGCGCCGCCGATCATCGCCAGCGGGAACAGCGGCATGCCGGGCACCACCAGCTCCAGCGCCGACTGCAGCAGCCAGCCGATGAACACCGCCACGGCGATCAGGGCGCCGTGGAACGCCAGCCCGTCGACCAGGTCCTTGTTCAGCGTGATCCGGCCCAGTCCGGGGCGGTCGCCGCTGTCGAGCAGGTCGGGAGTGTTGCGGGCGTCGGCGGCGTGGGGAACGTCGCCGCGGCGCGCGCCGATGTTGATCAGCACCATGCCCATGACGATCCCGAAGATGAGCCCGGCCGTGGCGGCGGCCAGCGCGAGTGCGCCGCCGTCGGCCCACCCCAGATCGGCGAAGACCGGCGCCATGCCTCCGGCGGTGCCGTGGCCGCCCGGCCAGCTGATCTCGACGAGGGTGCCGAACATGGCGTCCACGTTCCAGACGGGCATCAGCAGCGCCGCGCCCACCAGCACGGGCACGCCCATCATCAGCAGGTCGCCGATGTAGCCGAACAGCAGTTGCGGCGCGATGAGGTGGTAGCTCTGCCGCACGTTGGGCATGCGCACGCCGATGAGCATCGGCGCGAACACCACGGTGATGAGGATTCCGGGCAGGGCCGACCACGTTGCGGTCATGCCTTCGGGGAACAGGCCCGCGCCGTAGGGGCCCAGCGCTGCGCCGAGCACGCCGCCGATCAGCGCCGCGGGGATGAAGAGCTTGCGCAGCGGGTTGACCAGCAGCCGCAGCAGGACTCCCGCCAGGATCAGCAGACCCAGCACGGTGAGGGCGAACAGCAGCGTGGTGACCGTGTCGCCGGCGACTTCCTCTGTGGGGAACATGGTGCTCCTAGGGTGACCGTGGGGGGCGGCCGCCGGTTGCTAGAACCGCGCGGCCGAGAACGGGGCCAGGCTTTCCGGGCGCGCCCCCGTGCGCACCCAGAAGGCGAGGGCTTCGGCCACCGCGGGCGCGATGGCGAAGCCGTGGCCGGTCCAGCCGGTGCCCACCAGGGCGTTGGCCGTTCCGGGGATGCGGTCGATGACCGGGATTTCGTCGGCGCTGCACGATTCGGGCCGGGCCGCGTCGGCGAGGTCGAGTTGGGCGTCGGACAGGTCGGCGTAGACTTCGGCGGCGGTTTGCAGGTTGCCGCGCACGTTGGCCTCGACGGTTTCGCCGCGTCCGAGCCCGGCGTTCCACACCCCGCGCCAGCCGCCGCTGACCATGACGCCGCCGTCGGGCAGCGGTTTGAGCGACAGCGAGCGGTGGTCGTGGCCGATGAGGTGGCGCATGGGCGGTCGGGCCGGGGGCACAACGCGCAGCGCCTGCGGGAGGATGCGCCAGATGGGCAGGTTCACGCCGAAGTGGTCGCGCAGCAGGTCGGGGGCTCCGGCGTTGTTGAGGACGAGCAGCGCCTGGCCGACCTCGTAGCGGCGCTCGCCGGCGGTGGTGACGGCGGTGGCGCGCCCGTCGGAGAACTCGACGCCGGTGACAGGGCTGTGCTCCTCGATGGTGGCGCCGCGTGCGCGGGCCGCCGCGGCAAAGGCCGCGGTGGTGGCGCCGTGGTCGGCCGTGCCATCGAAGGGGCAGTACAGGGCCGCGCGCACCGAATCGCCGAGGTCGGGTTCCAGGTCGAGCAGGCGGTCGCGGTCGAGCACCTCGGTGGGTACGCCGTTGCGGTTCTGCACGTCGGCGTGTGCCCGGGCGGCGACCAGGCCGCCTTTGGTGCCCGTGGTCTCCTGCTCGATCAGGTTGAGTCCGCCGATTTGCTCGTAGCCGGTGTCGGCGCCGAGCCGGTCGGAAAGTGTGGGCCAGAGGCGGTAGGCGGACCGCATCAGTGGCAGTTCGCGCAGGTCGCGGCGGTTTCCCCGCACGCCGCGCCGACCGAAGCCGCCCGATGCCCCCGCGGCGATCCCGGCGGCTTCGAGGAGGAGCACGTCCTCCCCGGCGTCGGCGAGCATCCATGCGGCGGCGCACCCGTGGATGCCGCCCCCGATAATCACGAACTGGTGTTGCATCAGTACCGAGTCCTTGCCAAGAGATCTGCTTCACACGGATCGTAGTGTTCACTTCATGTTTGGATCAAGAGTGACATGAAAACTTCATCAACTGAAGACGGCGGGTTCCGCGCCCGCGTCACCGCCCGGCTGGACTCGCTGTCCCCGCGGGAGCGCGCGGTGACCGACTTCGTGCTCAACCGGCCGTCCGAGGCCGTTACCGCCTCCGCGCAGCAGCTCGCCGCGCTCACCGGAACCAGCGACGCGACGGTGGTGCGCACCGCGCGCTCGCTCGGTTTCAGCGGGTTGCGCGAGCTCAAACGTTCGGTGCTGGACATGCTCACGGCGCGGCGCGACCCCGCCATGGTGCTCGACCAGCGGTTGGAAGGGCTCGGCGGCGCCCCGGTACTGGACCGGGTGATCGCCGACAGCGCCGACCTGCTGCGCCGGCTGCCCGAGGTGCTCGACGCCCGGGCTTTCGCCGCGGCCGTCGACCTGCTCGGCGGCGCGGCGCGGACCGTCTGCTACGGCATCGGACCGGCGTCGGCGACGGCCCGCTACCTCGCCATCGAGGTCGGCCGACTGGGACGTCGCAGCCTGGCCGTGGACACCTCGGGGTTCCGCCTGGCCGACGACCTGCTGGGAATCGAACGGGGCGACGCGGTCGTCGTCGTGGCCCCGCTGCGCCTCTTCCGCGAGATCGAGGCGCTGCTGGACCACTGCGAGGAGGTGGAAGCGCCGGTGGTGGTGATCACCGAGGCACTCGGCGCCGAACTGGGCGGGCGCGTGCACGCCGTACTGGCCACTCCCCCGTCCACCGCCGGTGCCGCCGACGAGAACTTCGCCGGCTGGCTGGTGGCCCACGCCCTGGTCATGGACCTCGCCGCCCGCGACCGCTCCGGCTCGGTAGCGGCCCGCCAACGCCTGAACCGGCTGCGCGAGGCGATCGCGGGCACTCCGATAGACACCGACGTCGCCCCACCGGGGGCGGTGGGAGCGGCGGGGCCGCCGAACCCGGCGGGCACCGACGGCCCGCCGCCGGGTCCCGGTTCGGCGGATTCGGCCACCTGACGCCGCTGGGATCCGGTGGCCGGCTCCCCCACCCTCACTCCTCCGGTTCGATCACCACGGTTCCGGTGCTGCCGTCGATGGTGATCAGGTCGCCGGTGGCGATCCGGTCCGTGGCGCCGCGCAGGCAGATGACGGCGGGGATGCCGTACTCGCGGGCCACGGTGGGGCCGTGGGCCACCACCGACCCCGTCTCGGTGACCAACCCACCGGCCGTCATGAACAGCGGGGTCCAGCCCGGGTCGGTGGTGGGGGCGACCAGGATCTCGCCCGGCTCGATCCGGGCGCCGTCAGGGTGGATGACGACGCGCGCGCGGCCGGTCGCCCGGCCGGCCGCGGCGGGGGCGCCGGCGAGCTCGCCCTCGGCAGCGGGCAGCGGCGGGGCGAGGGACTCGGCGTCGGTGCCGTCGGACAGCAGCGCCACCGGCACGTGCCTGCGGCGCAGTTCCCGCGCGTAGCCCGCCTTGCGTTCGGCGACGAGTGCACGCTGGTCGCCGCCGTGGTCGGCGGCGGCGGATGCCTCGTCAAGGCTCAGGAACATGATGTCCTCGGCTGCGTCAAGTAGACCGCGTTCGGCCAACTCGCCGCCCGCGAGCAGGAGCTGCCGGCGCATTTCGGCATAAGGGATCAGCCAGGCGAACTTCGCCACCTCCCGCATACCGGTCAGCTCGCGCGCCCGGTGCATCAGGAAGGACGCGATGCGCCCGCGCACCGGCCGCGCGCGGCGGGCCCGGCGGCGCAGGTCGGCGGCAGTGGCCTCGGCCTTGCCCGCCGCCTTCGCGAAGCGGCGCGGCGGCGCCTGCTCGGGGTCGTCCATGCGCAGGTAGTTCGCGATCGTCGCGAACAGCGGGGCGGGGTCCTCGGACCAGCGGGGCAGGCCGATGTCGATCTCGGCGGTGGCGCGGTGCCCGTAATGGCGCAGGAATTCAGCCAGTCCGATATCGGGCAGTGTGCCCGCCTGGTACTTGGCGGCCAGCTCGTCGGGATCGGTGCCGGTCAGCAGGTCGCGGTGCTCGGCGGCGCCGGAGGCCAGCCGCCACAGGTGCAGATCCATCTCGGTGGTGACGTTGTGCGGCATCCCGCCCAGCAGCGCGGCCGTCTCCTCTTCGGTGGCGATGCCCTTGAGCAGCGCCGGAACCAGGTACGGCAGGGCGACACCCGCCATCGTCGGCATCAGCACCTTGGCCATCGGCGCGCCGAACACCGGGCCGAACCCTTCGGAGACGACGCGGCGCAGCCGCTCCGCAGCCGGCGCCGAGGGCCCGGGACCCTGGTAGCGGCGCAGCTCCGCGATCCCCTCCCACACCTTGGCACGCGCCTGTGCCGGGCGGGCCAGGACGTCTGCCATGCCGGCGAGGGCACCGGGGCCGTACCGCACCGCCCCCAGAGCCAGCCGCACCAGCGGAGCGGCCGAAGCGGGCGGCTGCGTGCCGGCCGCGAAGCGCGGATCGTCCAGGACGACCCGCACCGCCGCCTGCACGCGGGGACCGTACACCTCCAGCTTCTCGGCCAGGTTGCCGCGCATCCGCCGGCTGCGCAGCAGGCCGGTGACGTCGGTGTAGAGCCGCCCGCCGACGTTGACCATGTCGAAGTACTCCCGGGTCGGCTCCCCGAACCCCCACTCGGTCAGCATGCGGTCCCAGGCCGATTCCATGACGGAGATGCCCATGGGGGTGAACGGCCGCAGCATGCCCTGGATGTTGCCGATCTCCAGGTAGAAGCGGGGTTCGGTGCGGCCGGTAACCGGGGCCAGTGGGAACAGCGCGGTGATCGCGCGCGACTGCAGCAGCCACAGCACACCGTCGCCGTCGTAGGCCCACTCGATGTCCTGCGGCGCCCCGAAGAGCCGCTGCAGCCGCTCGCCGGCGGCCCGCAGCTCCGCTAACTGCGGGCGGGACAGGCAGCCGTCACCGGGCCCCTGCGCAGGGCCGCCGGGCTCCAGGACGTAGTGGTCGGGCTCGGTGCTGCCGTCGACAACGGCGGTGCCCAGGCCGGGGGCGGCGTCGACGACCATCCGGGAGCGGCTGCCGCTCATCGGGTCGGCGGTGAACAGTACCCCCGCCGCGCGGGCGTCGACCATGCGCTGCACGACCACGGCCATGCGCGCGTCGGCGCCGGCGGGCAGGTTCGCCTCGCGGTAGGCCACCGCGCGGTCGGTGTTCAGCGAATCCCAGCAGCGGCGCACCGCCTCGACCAGCTCGCGCTCGCCCTCGACGTTCAGGTAGGTCTCCTGCTGCCCGGCGAAGCTGGCCTCGGGCAGGTCCTCGGCGGTCGCACTGGAGCGCACCGCAACGCGCCCGCCGCCGAGGCGGCGGTAGGCGGCCAGGAGGTCGTCCTCGGGCACCTCGCCCGCCTCGTAGGCGCCGGTGGTCAGGCAGAACCCGGGCGGCACCCGCTCCCCGGCCGCCGCCAGAGCACCGAGCCCTGCGGCCTTGCCGCCGACAGCACCGAGCACGCCGTCCATGCCCGCCGCGATCCCGTCCAGGGTGACCACGTTCATCGCGCCTCCTCCTCCAGGCGCTGAAGAGCGCGTGAGGACACGGCTCAGACCGTCAGCGCCCCTGCGGCAATGGTCCCTCTACCCTGCCCGCTGTTCCAGAGCCGCACGGGCGCGCGCCCGTCAGAGTGCCGTTAATAGTGCCGTTAAAGCCGCCGCAAAGGTGTTCCGGCGGTGCCGCGCAGCCGGCGGCGCCGGTGGTGGCCTGGACGGCAGCGGCCCGGACGGCGGTGACGATCGGCGGCAACCCGATCCGCAGCCGAATGGCGGCCAGGTCTGATCCAAGGTCGTTGGGTGGGAGCGACGATCCAGGTCACGGCATCATGGCGATCGCGGCGATCGGCCGAAATACAACAACAGAACTCCTGTAGAAACGCGGGGACATCGCTCTCCGGCTCCACGGGAACTCCGTTGCTGCCACATCAGTCTGCCACGCCCCTCCGTCCGCGATCTCGCCCACCGGCTCGCCGCCGTGGACGATCCGCGCGACGAACGCGGAATGCGCCATGAGATCGGCACCGTTCCAGCCATCGGCGGCAAGACCCTGCGCGGCTCGGCCACCACCGATCAGGCGGCCGCCAACATCCTGGCGGACCTCCGTGGCCGACAAGACCAGCGAAACCGCCGCCGTTGAGGACCTTAGGAACTATCGCAATAAACGCGGCGTTCCAAGCTCTGGGTATAGGAGCAGGCACTGGGCGCGAGGTACTGCAAGAACTACGAAGACGGCTGCCCCTCCGGCGGCGAACTGTGAAGAGCCGACGCTTCTCGGCGAAGTCCTTCGTGAAGCCGTACCGGCGAGTGCCCGCTACGCGTCGCCTCATGTTCAGCCCTATCCATCATCGACCACACGTGCTGCTCACTCCACCCAGGCGGGAGTACGACGAACCAGCGGTATCCGGAGGGTTGGTGTGGGACCCCGGCTTCCGCCAGGAACCGGTCGATGTGCAGGTCGACCTCCGCTTGGTCCGTCCGCGTGCGTTCGGAATAGAACTCCTGGACCGAACCATCCGAACTCCTGATCCTCGTACGGACGGGCGGCACGTCCGAGCGGTCGCGCCAGCGCACCACGTAATCGGGCCCGACAGCCCAAGCGAGCAGCGCCATTCCGTCTGTCTCTGGGAGCTCAAACCAGTTCCAGCCGTCTGGAAAGGCTGGAGCCACGGACTCATCGTCGACGGGTGATCCCTCGACTGTCATGAAGTCGGACCAGTTCTGCTCGGTCAAATCGGGCCTCCTTGTGTTCCCCCGAGCCAGCGGGTCATGCCGGTCGTTGGCTCGGGGGACGCGATCCAGGGACGCGGTCACCCCATCCCCGACATCCTAGCTACGGGAAGAAGCACCGACGCCCGTCGGAAGGGCAGCTCCAGCGCTCTGTCTCGAGCGTTGGCATACCCAGCGGTGCGGCATTATTTTCCGGTATAACAAGGGCATTTGCCGCAGCATAGTAGAGGCCGTTGTCTTGTAGCGGTTCAACGTGAAGCAATGGACCTTGGAACCTGAAATTGTCCTTGCTTACCACGAAAGATCCGTCGTTGCCGTCAGCGGGCCACGTACCGCAGCTCGAGTCAGGGAGTAAGGTGATTTCTTTATAGCACTGAACAACAGCGACTTGGAAGTTGAGAGCAGGACCCAGATCCCATACATAAGATGCTTGCAGGCGCGGAGAGCGACCGTTGAGATTAGTTCTCACTACGACATAAAAAGCACCAATGGCGCCGGATTCGTCGCCGTATGCCGCATTTCCCTTTGTTTCATGGATGTAGAGATTCATAGCCCGGTGGCAGATGGATGCATTCTCGCACCACGTGTCGTAGTCGTCCGAAACTCGCAGGCTCGTGGACCCACTCGGAGGCGGCCCCGGCCACGCGGGCCTCGGGCAGCTCCGTCCGGGGCGAGCGTCCCTCCCGCCGGGGCAACAAACAACTCAAGCGCGCGCTGTTTCTAGCCGCGTTCGCCTCGCTGGCCCATCCGCCCTCGCAGGCCTACTACGACCGCAAGATCGCCCAAGGCAAGCACCACAACCAAGCCCTGCTCTGCCTGGCGCGGCGGCGCTGCGACGTGCTGTTCGCCATGCTGCGCGACGGCATGTCCTACCAACCGCCGCACGCTCAAGCGGCTTGACAAACCCATAGAAGCCCCCCGCATGCCCGCCGTCACCCACCCGTGTGCCGCTTGCCACAGCGGCGGGTGATGCCTACCATGCCCTCTACGGTGAATCGATTCGACGCACTCGTGCGCTGATCTATCGAATCGATTCGATTGCGGTGAGGAGACACGGATCCCATGGTCACGATCAAGGACGTCGCCCAGGCGGCGGGGGTGGCGCCGAGCACGGTTTCCTATGTCCTCAGCGGGTCCCGGAAGATATCCGACCGCACCCGCGAAGCCGTGCAGGCCGCCGTTGACGAGCTCGGGTACCAGCCCAACGCCGGGGCGCGGTCGCTGCGCAGTACCCGCACCAACGTGCTCGCGCTGGCGCTGCCGCTGCCGACCCGCGACTACCTGCCGGTGGGCGGGCGGTTCATGTACGGGCTCAGCGAGGCCGCGGGCAAGCTCGGTTACCTGGTGTTGCTGGTGACACCGCCCGGCGCCCAAGACGACGGCGCGAGCCTGGACCGTACCGCCCGCAGCCGGTTCGCCGACGCCGTCGTGCTCATGGGCGTCGAGCTGGAGGACCCCCGCATCGCCGCCATGCGGGCGCTGGACTTTCCCGCCGCCGTCATCGGGCACCCGGCCGACGAGTCGGCCGCGCCCTGGACCGACCTGGACTGGGAGGAGGCGGCGCTGGAGTCGGTGCGCGCCTTGCGTGAAGCCGGGCACGAACACATCTGCTACCTCACCACGGTCGAGGAGGATGTCCGCACCCGCCGCAGCTACTCGGTGCGCGGAATCCGCGGCGCCGAACGCGCAGCCGCCGAGCTGGGCGTCCCGGTCGACATCTGCCACTCCACCAGCGACCCCGCTGAGCTGTACCGCCGGCTGGACGCGCGCCTGGACTCCGAGCACCCGCCCACCGCTCTGGCCGTCCAGCATCCGGCGGCGATCCCCGGCATGCTGCGCCACCTGTCGGCGCGGGGCATCCAGGTGCCCCGCGACTTCTCGATGGTCGCCGTCGGCAACTTCCCCGAGGACCTCGGCGGCCTCGATGTCACCCGCATCGAGCTTCCCGTCGCCGAGATGTCGGCCGCCGTGACCCGGCTGGCCGTGGCGGCGATCGAGGCGGCCGGCGACCCCGGTCCGCCCGCGGACGGCCGCGCGCCGCACACGCTGATCGCTCCGCAGATGACCCGCGGCGCCACGTTGGCGCCCCCGCCGTGACCGGCAGGCGTGCCGCGGGCGCGCCGCCGATCCCCCATCCCCCGCCCCTCCTACCCGCACCACCCCCACCGCTGGACCGGGCGGGACACCCCATTGTCCCGCTCCTGATGCCGGAGGACTCCCCATGAAAGACCGCCCCTTGCGGCCGCCGCGCGGTGCGCCCGCCGCGGCTGCGGCCGCGGTGCTGGCGCTGCTGGGCGCCGGCTGCGCCGCCGAACCCGACCCAAACGTGTTCACGGTGATGAACTCCAGCACCGACGAGCCGTACCACACCTGGGACCAGGAGGCGATGAACCGCTGCGCCGAGCAGGTCGGTGTCACGGTTCGGCAGCGGAGCGTCCCCGCCGACCAGCTCGTACCCAAGGCCCTGCGGATGGCGTCGTCGCACTCACTGCCCGATGTGCTGGTGGTCGACGGCTCGGACATGCCGCAGTTCGCCGACGCCGGCGGGCTGGTCCCGCTGGGCGAGGTGGGTGTGCCCACCGAAGGGCTGTCCGAGGGCGCCCGCTCGTTCGGCAGCTACGACGGCACCTACTACGGTGCGGCCCGCTCGGTGAACTCGCTGGGGCTGTTCTACAACAAGGACGTCCTGGCAGACGAGGGCATAGAACCGCCCGCGACATGGGACGAACTGAGCGAGACGGCCGCCGCGCTGACCGAGGGCGAGCGCTACGGCCTGGCCATCAGCGCCCTGGCCACCGAGGACGGCGTTTACCAGTTCCTGCCGTGGCTGTGGTCCAACGGCGGCGACGAACGCGAACTGGACTCCCCCGAGTCCGTGGAGGCGCTGGAGTTCGTCGCCTCGCTGCTCGATGACGGTTCGGTGTCCCCCTCGGTCGTGAACTGGACGCAGGCCGACGTCAACGACCAGTTCATCGCCGGCAACGCGGCGATGATGATCAACGGCCCGTGGCAGAAGCCGGTGCTGGAGGAGCACCCCGAGGTCGACTGGGGCGTGGTCGAGGTGCCGGTGCCCGAGGCCGGCGACACCCCCGTCGCCCCCATCGGCGGGACGACGTTCACGGTGCCGGTCAACCAGGAGCACCCCGAGCGCGAGGACACCGCCGGCGAGATCGTCGCGTGCATGACCACCTCCGATGCGCAGCTGGACTGGTCGACCAAGGGCAGCAACGTCCCCGTCGCCCCCGAGGCCGCCGAACAGTTCCGCCAGGAGGTGCCCAAGCTCGCGCCCTTCGCCGACCAGGTGCAGACGGCGCGCAGCCGCACCGAGCACGTCGGCACCGACTACAACATCTACTCGCAGGCCATCGGAACCGCGCTGCAGGCAGCGCTGACCGGCGAGGCGGATCCCGAGCAGGCCCTTACCCGGGCGCAGTCCCAGGTGGAGCAAGAGCTGAGGAGCCGGTAATGACGACGACCACTCCCACCCCGCCCGCCTCCGGCCCGGGCTCCGGCTCCCGGGAGCGCTCCCCGCGCCCGGCGGACAAGGGCGCCGCGGCGCGCCGCCGCCGGATCTTCTCGCAGTGGATGTTCATCGCGCCCGCGATCGTCTACATGCTGGTCTTCTTCAGCTTCCCGCTGGTCCGCAACATCGTGATGAGCTTCCAGAGCTACACTCCGGCGACGTTCTTCACCGGCGAAGCCCCCTTCAACGGCCTGGAGAACTGGCGGGCGGTGTTCGCCGACCCGCTGTTCACCTCGTCGCTGTGGCACACGCTGCTGTTCACGCTCGGCTCGCTGGTGGGCCAGTTCGTCATCGGCATGGCGCTGGCGCTGTTCTTCTCGCGCCGGTTCCCGCTGTCGGGGGTGATGCGCTCCCTGCTCCTGCTGCCCTGGCTGATTCCCATGGTGGTGGCCGGCACGGTCTGGCGCCGGGTACTGGACCAGGAGACCGGCGTGCTCAACGAGGCGCTGAACGGACTCCAGGTCACCTCGGGGTCGATCCCGTGGCTGAGCAGCCCCGACTTGGCGCTGCTGTCGGTGGTCCTGGTCAACATCTGGATCGGGATCCCGTTCAACATGGTGATCCTCTACGGCGGGCTGCAAGAGATCCCCAAGGAAATCCGCGAGGCCGCCGTGCTGGACGGCGCGGGCTTCTTCCGCCGGTTCTTCGGTGTCACCCTGCCGATGCTGCGCCCGGTGGTCACCGTGGTGCTGGTGCTGGGCTTCATGTCCACGATCAAGATCCTCGACCTGATCCTGGCGCTGACCGGCGGCGGCCCGGCCCACTCGACCGAGACGCTGGGCACGCACACCTACCAGCTGTCGTTCCTGCAGCTCGACTTCGGCCAGGGCGCCGTGGTCGGCAACGTCCTGATCCTCATCAGCATGGTCTTCGCGGTCATCTATCTGCGGGCCAACCGCGAAGGGGTGGAGAAATGAGCGCCACGCGCACCGGCGCGCGCCTGACGCGCGCAAAGCGGCTGGACTACCTGAGCATGGCGTTCGGCGTCCTCGTCCTGGCCGTCCTGCTGTTCCCGCTGTACTGGATGGTCAACACCGCGCTGCAGCCCGGCGCCGCCCTGGCCGAGGTCAGGTGGGTGCCGCAGACCCTGGACCTGGGCAACTTCCGCCGCGCGTGGTCGTCGCAGGCCGACAACCTGCTCACCAGCATCCTGGTGGCCCTCGGCGCGGTCGCAGTGTGCCTGGCACTGGCGGCCCCGGCCGCCTACGCGCTGTCGCGGTTCCGGCTGCGCGGGGCGCGCACGGTGGTCTTCGGCACGCTGATCACCCAGATGGTGCCGGGCATCGTGGTGGCCAACGCGCTCTACAGCGCCTATGTCGAACTGAACCTGGTCAACTCCTACCTCGGGCTGATCCTGGCCGACGCGTCGCTGGGGCTGCCCTTCACCATCGTGCTGCTGCGCGCGTTCATGGTGTCCATCCCCGAGGAGGTGCTGGAGGCCGGCATGGTCGACGGCGCGGGCCGGCTGCGGACACTGGTGAGCATCGCGCTGCCGATGAGCCGCAACGCGCTGATCACCGGCGGGCTGTTCACCTTCCTCTTCGCCTGGAGCGACTTCCTGTTCGCGCTGACGCTCAACACCACCGACGCGGTCAAGCCGGTGACGCTGGGCATCTACGAGTACCTCGGCGCGCACGTCGGCGACTGGGGCGCGGTGATGGCGGTGGCGACGCTGTCGTCGGTGCCCGCGGCGGTGCTGCTGGTGCTCGCCCAGCGTTACGTGGCAGCGGGCATTTCGGGCGGTTCGATCAAGTGAACCCGCCGCACGACCCTGCCCCGCGCGGCCCGCCGCACCAGGCAGGGCATGGAGTCCAGCGGCCCTGCGGGGCCGCGCACCGGTAAGGGCCCGGTGCCGGGCGGGTCGGCGGCCGATCGCCGCCGCACCGCCCGGCACCGGCCGACCATCCGCACGAAACACGTGAAGGCGGCTGATGAAGTTCACCGACGGGTTCTGGCACACACGGGAAGGCGTCCGCGCCCAGTACGCGCGCGAGGCCCGCGACGCCCGGGTCCAGGACGACCGCATCACCCTCTACGCCCCGGTCCGCGGGATCGGCCACCGCGGCGACACCCTCAACACGCCGCTGGTGACCGTCGAGGCCTGGTCGCCGGCCCCCGATGTGATCGGGGTGCAGACCACCCACCTGGCCGGTTCGGTGCGCCCGGCACCCGACTTCGAGGTGCGCACCGACCCCGCTGCCTCGCCCGCCACCCGCCAGGACGGCTCGGTGGTGGAGCTGTCGAGCGGCGAGCTGTCGCTGCGCGTGGACACCGCGGGGCCCTGGCGGCTGGAGTTCCGGTCGCAGGGCCGCACCCTCACCTCCGCGGGCGAGCGCGGCACCGGTTTCATTGAGACGGGCGACGGCGCGCACCACATGCTCACGCAGCTGTCGCTGGGGGTGCGCGAGCAGATCTACGGCCTCGGCGAGCGCTTCACCGCGTTCACCCGCAACGGCCAAACGGTCGACATCTGGCAGGCCGACGGCGGCACCAGCAGCGAACAGGCCTACAAGAACGTCCCCTTCTACCTGACCAACCGCGGTTACGGCGTCTTCGTCGACCACGCCGGCCCGGTCTCCTTCGAGGTGGGCTCGGAGTCGGTGGGCAGCGTGCAGTTCACCGTCGAGGACCAGGCGCTGCGGTACTACATCATCCACGGCGACACCCCCAAGGACATCCTCGCCAAGTACACGGCACTGACCGGCCGCCCGGCGCTGGTGCCGCCGTGGTCGTTCGGCCTGTGGCTGTCGACGTCCTTCACGACCTCCTACGACGAGGACACCGTGGCCGGGTTCGTCGACGGCATGGCCGAGCGCGACATCCCGCTGAGCGTGTTCCACTTCGACTGCTTCTGGATGCGCGAGTTCCACTGGTGCGACATGCAGTGGGACCCGGAAACGTTCCCCGACCCCGAAGGCATGCTGGCCCGGCTCAAGGCGCGCGGCCTGCGGGTGTGCCTGTGGATCAACCCCTACATCGCCCAGCGCTCGGAGCTGTTCGAGGAGGGCGCGCGGCTGGGCCACCTGGTGCGCCGCGCCGACGGCACCGTGTGGCAGTGGGACATGTGGCAGGCCGGCATGGCGCTGGTCGACTTCACCAGCCCCGCGGCGTGCGAATGGTACGCCGCAAAGCTGCGCGGCCTGCTGGACATGGGCGTGGACTGCTTCAAGACCGACTTCGGCGAGCGCATCCCCACCGACGTGGTCTGGGCCGACGGCTCCGACCCGCAGGCCATGCACAACTACTACACCCACCTTTACAACCGCACGGTGTTCGACCTGCTGCGCGAGGAGCGCGGCGAAGGCGAAGCGGTGGTGTTCGCCCGGTCGGCTACCGCCGGCGGCCAGCAGTTCCCGGTGCACTGGGGCGGCGACTGCGCCTCCAGCTACGGGGCCATGGCCGAGAGCCTGCGCGGCGGGCTGTCGCTGGGGCTGTCGGGCTTCGGGTACTGGAGCCACGACATCGGCGGGTTCGAGGGCACGCCCGACCCCGGGCTGTTCAAGCGGTGGCTGGCGTTCGGCCTGCTGTCCTCGCACAGCCGCCTGCACGGCAGCCGCTCCTACCGGGTGCCGTGGGCCTTCGACGAGGAGTCCAGCGAGGTGGCCCGCAAGTTCACCAAGCTGAAGTGCACGCTGATGCCGTACCTGTACGGCGCGGCGGTGCAGGCCCACCGGCAAGGGGTGCCCATGATGCGGGCGATGCTGCTGGAGTTCCCGGACGACCCCACCTGCGACCACCTCGACACCCAGTACATGCTGGGCGACGACCTGCTGGTGGCGCCCGTCTTCAGCGATGACGGCGAGGTGGAGTACTACGTCCCCGAGGGCGAGTGGCGCCACCTGCTCACCGGCGAGACCGTGCGCGGCCCCGCCTGGCGGCGCGAGGTGCACGGCTTCGACTCGCTGCCGCTGCTGGTGCGCCCCGGCGCGGTGCTGCCCGTCGGCCCGGTGGAGGACCGGCCCGACTACGACTACACCGACGGGGTGACCCTGCGGGTGTACACCGGAGCCCAGTCCGCCGAACCGGTGCGCACGGTCATCCCGGCCGCGGACGGTTCGCCCGCAGCGGTCTTCACCACCCGGTTCGAGGGCGGTGCCGCCGACGGCGGGGCCGGCCGAGTCGTCGTGGAGACCGAGGACACCGGCCTGCCCGCCTGGAACGTGCTCGTGGTGGGCGCCGGCAGCGCCGAGGTGCTGGAAGGTGCGGCGCAGACCGCAACCACCGCGGAGGGCGTCCGCGCCGCGGCGGCGCCGGGAACCCAGCGGGTGCGGATCGCGCTCGGTTAGCGGCCCGTAGCCGCGCGGCGCATTCGCGCGCTGCCGGGTCGGCGCGCTGCCGGGTCGGCAGGGCGGTGCCGCAGCGGGCCCGCGCCATGGCCGGTCTGCGGGGCGGCGGGCCCGCGCGGCAGGTTCGCCGGACCCGCCGCCCCACCCGCCCCGCCCCTGATCGTCAACCGCGGGCGGCGGGGGTGTCCTGGTCGCGGTAGGCCTGTTCGGCCGTGTGCAGGCTCCGGGGCAGCCCGGCGAACAACTGCGGGGGGATGTCGGCGGCGCGGCGCGCATGCTCGGCGCGTTCCGCCGCCGCCTCGGCCGCCGCGGGGCCGTCCAGCCGGGCGGCGGCCTCGGCCGCGACCTGCAGTGCCCAGGCCTCACCCGGGCGCGCCCCGGTATCGCGGTGCAGGCCGGCGGCGTGCTCGGCCAACCGGGCGGCCTGCGCGCGGTCGCCGGCCACCAGCTCGACCGCCGCGCGCAGGGTCGCCGCCCGCCCCTCCAGGATGCGGTGCGCGCCCTGCGACAAGTGGGCGGCGCGTTCGGCATGGGCGCGGGCGGTGGCCGCATCGCCGGACTCCAGCTGCGACCAGCCCAGCCCGATCCTCGCTTCGGCCGCGCCGAACCGGTAACCCGACTGCTCGGAGATCGCCAGCGCCTCGTCGAACAGGACCGCCGCGCCGGCCGCATCGCCATCGGCCATGCAGGCGGCGGCCAGGCCGGTGCGCGCATCGGCCTCAATGCGCCGCGCCCCCGCCGCCACGCACCGCTCCACCGCTTGGGCGCCGATGCGCCGGGCGGTGGCGGGATCGCCGCGTTCGGCGTGCACACGGCCGACATCAACGAGGACCGGCAGCAGCTGCAGCTCGCGCGCAGGCTGCTCCAGCAGGCGGATCGCCTGGTGGGCGAGGTCCAGCGCTGCTGCGGGCTCGCCGCTGTTGCGTTTGACGCTGGCGAGGCTGCCCAGCATCAGGCCCTCGCGGCCCGGCAGGTCCAGCCGCTGCAACCGGTCCAGTGCCGCGCGCAGGCTGCGCTGCGCGCGGGGCAGGTCGACGCTTTCGCAGGCGGCGCCGAGGTTGCCCTCCAGCACCGCCCCCTGCGCCTCCAGCCCTTGCTCGTCGCAGAGCCGGACCCCGCGCTCGAACAACTCGATGGCGCGGTCGATCCGGCCGCCCCAGACGTGCCACGGCGCAAGGTTGTTCAACACGGCGATCTCGCCCTCGGTGTCGCCGAGCTCCCCGAACAGCTCCAGGGCCTCCTCCAGGTGGGCGGCCGCCTGCTGCAGGTCGCCGCCGTTCCACAGCGCGCTGCCGACGTTGTGCAGCATCGCCGCCCGGGCCGCGGGGTCGCCGGAGGCGCGGGCCGCGCGCAGCCCGGTACTCGCGGCCTGCTGCCATTCGCTGAGCATGGTGCGCGCGGAAAAGGGGGTGCGCAGCGCATCGGCCAGGTGCCATGCGCGGTTCGCCGGACCGCGGGCCGCGGCGTCCTCGATGGTGGCCAGCAGGTTGGTGTACTCGGCGTCGAGCCAGGTCATGGCCGCGCCGGTGTCGGCGAAGGCCGCCGCGGGCGCGGGCCGCGGCATGCGCCGCGCATCGGGGGCGAGCAACCGGGCGGCGGCCTCGGCGGTGTCCAGTTGGTCGAGATAGACCCGCTCCAGAGCCGCGGCGCACTCGGACTCGGCCATCGTCTCGCGCGCCTGCTCGGCGGCGTATTCGCCGAGCAGGTCGTGGAAGCGGTAGCGGCCGGGCGCGTGCGGGTCGATCAGGTGGTGCGCCGCCAGCCGGTCCAGCGTGCTGCGGGCGTGGGCGGGGGCGCAGTCGGCGAGCACGGCGGCGGTGGCGGGCGTGAAATCGGGACCGGGCAGCAGGCCCAGCGCCGCGAAGAGGGCGCGTTCGCCGGCGCCGACGGCGGCGTGGGAGATGTCGAACGCGGCCCGGACCGCGGCCTTGGGGTCGCCCTCGACGTACAGGGCACCCAACCGGCCGGACCCGCGCAGTTCGGCGGCGTACTCGGCTATCCCGCCGCAGGCCAGGATATTGGCCGAGGCGATGCGCAGCGCGAGCGGGATGCGCCCGCACAGTTCGGCCAGCTCGTCGGCTGCATCGGGTTCGGCGTGCAGCGCGGCTTCGCCCAACGTGGCGGCGAGCAGCTGCAGCGCCTCGCGGCGGCCGAAGGGGGCCAGCCGGATCAGGACCGCGCCGTTCAGGGTGAGTCCGCGCAGGTCGTTGCGGCTGGTGGCGATGACGGCGCAGCCGGGGCCGCTGGGCAGCAGCGGCCGGATCTGCTCGGCGTCGGCGGCGTTGTCGAGCAGGACCAGAACCCGCCGCTCGGCCAGCACCGAGCGGAACAGCGCAGTCTGCTCCTCGACGTCGGCGGGGATGCGCTCGGCGGCCACGCCCAGGTCCTTGAGGAACCGGGCCAGCACTCGCGACGGGCGCAGCGCCGCCTCTTGGGCATACCCGCGCAGGTCGGCGTGGAGCCGGCCGTCGGGGAACCGGTTGCCGAGGGTGTGGGCCACCTGCAGGGCCAGCGCGGTCTTGCCGACACCCGGCGGTCCGGTGATCACGGCGATGGGCAGGCCGACGCTGCCGCGGCCCGCGGCGATCACGCGCGCCGCCGTTTCGGCCTCGGCGGTGCGGCCGACAAAGTCGGGCAGGGCGGGCGGGGCCCCGGACGGTACCGGCTGGTGCGGCGCGGGTTCGGGCCGCTGGGCGGGCCGGGGCGGGCCGGGCGGGGCCGTCCGCTCCGACTGTTCGGGCCGCCCCGGCCTGCCCGACGCTGCGCCGCGCCGCGCGGTCGCGGAGGGGCGTGCGGCGGGGCGGCCCCGATCGGCCGGCGCGGGCTCGGCTCCCGAATGCGCCGGCGCTGAGACGGGACCGCCCGTTTCGGCGGGGTCCTGCCTCAGCAGCGCCTCGAACAGGCGCTGCAGCCGCGGTCCGGGGTCGGCACCGAGTTCGTCGGCCAGCAGCCCGCTGACCCGGTGGTAGTGCGAGAGCGCCTCGGCCTGTCGCCCGGTGCGGTACAGCGCCGTCATCAGCTGCTCGCTGAACCGCTCGCGCAGCGGATGGCGGCTGGTCAGCGCCTGCAGCCGCGGAATGATCGGCCCGTTGTCGCCGCGTTCCAGAGCGGCGGCGAAACTGCGCTCCAGCAGTTGCAGCCGCCGTTCCTCGAACGGCAGGGCCACGTCGCGGTGCAGCGACTCCGAGGACACGTCGGCCAGTGCCGAGCCGTGCGGCACCGCCAGCGCCTCGTCGACCAGCCTGTGCTCGGCGGCGGTGTCGCCGCGGTCGCGCGCCGCGTCGGCCCGCTCGACCAGGGTGTGGAACCGGTGCAGGTCGACCTGTTCGGGCCGGATGTCGATGAGGTAGCCCTCGGTGCGGGTCTGCAGGGTCTGTGCGGGAATCCCGGAGCCCGCCAGCTCCCTGCGCAGCCGCATCACATAGGAGCGCAGGGTGGTGCGCGCGCCATCGGCCGCTTCGGAACCCCACAGCCGCTCGATGATCTCGTCGGCGCCGACGACCCTGCCGGGGCGCAGCAGCAGCGAGACCAGGACGACGCGCTGGCGCGGGGCCGGAGTCGGTACCGGGGTGCCGGCGACCCGCACGTCCAGGAGCCCGAGGACGCGGAAGTCTGCGGCATCGGCGCTGGTCATCGGCCCCCCGAATACACCCCTGTCGAATCACCGGCAGCGGCGCCGCTCCGCCTGGGTTCGGCCGGTTTCGGCCAGGTCGGCGCCGCGCGCCCCTTGAGGCTACCTGCCCGGTGGGAGTGCTCACCGGCGGTGACCCGGCGCTGGTGGGCGCACGCGGGGCGGACGGCGCCGCATTCGCTGCAACGGAGTTGCCACGCGCCGGTGCCACCATCTGTGCGGGTTCGTGGGAGGAACCCCCTCCCGCCGGCGGCCGACCGGGGCCGGCCCCGGCGGGACCGGAGCGCGCGGCCCATCGGCGGCACCGCTGCGCCGCGGCCTTGGCGCAGGCGCGGCCCGCAGGCCAGGGCTTCTCAGGGAACCGCCGGCGGTGGTGTCGGCATGCCGGCCAGGACGGGGCCGGATGCCGGCACCACCGCCGGCGGCCGCGATGCACCGTCCCCGGCGCAGGCAGCGCCGGGGCGCATCGCCGCCGCGCCCGCGGCGGCCCGCAGCCCGCCGCGCCGCACCCCGGGTTCATTCGCAGCCGCCCCGGCGCGGTGCGGCGGGCGCCCCCACCAGCAGGACTCAAGGAGGAACATGTCTCGATTCGCGTTGAAGGCAGCGGCCCTGGCCAAGAAGGGTGCCGTTACCGCCATGGCGGTGGGCGCCCTCACGGCCGGCGGGACGGTCGCCGCCGCGCCGGCGTCGGCCGCGACCGGCTTCGACCGCTGCCCGCACGGGTACTTCTGCCTGTTCTCGCAGGAGTTCGGCCAGGGAACCATGGCCTACTTCTCGTGGGGCTCGCCCGACCTCGCCGCCCAGGGGTTGCCGAACGGCTACAGCTCCGCGTGGAACCGGTCAGGCAACATTGTGCACGGCTACGCGGGACTGAACTACTCCTCGTGGCACCTGACGACGATGGACCCCTACGAAGCGCCGCGCTCGGTCGTCTATGACAGCGAGCGGGTGCACTCGATCCGCGCGGTCTAGCCGCACGGCGGCGGTGCCGGCGAACCGGTCAGGACGGGACCGGGCCCGGCACCGCCGGGGGCAATCGGCTCACCGGCGCATGCAACGGCAGGGCGCCGGCCGGTACACCGCCGGGACCGCCCCCGTAAGGCGCCGCCGACCGCCGGTGGCAACCTTCAACTATTTTCTTTAGGCGTGTAGGCGGATACACCGCCACCGCCGGACCGCGCCCTCCGCGCCGGGGATCGGGACGCCCCGGCTGTGCCCGGTGCGCGTGCCTGCCGCCGCGCGGGGATGCGGAAGGTGCGCCGGAGAGTGCCTCCGGCGCCCGGAATCCCCGTTGCAGAGGGTGGTTGACAATGTTGCGAGCGTGCGGCAATCATAGAAGATGAATATTGTGGGAGCGCTCCCACAATGCCACGCCAACCGTTCTTTAACGGCCAAGGTGCCGCCCCCGCACCGTCGCCGGCCCGCCTCGCGGCCGCTCAAAACAGCACACCGGCAACCCGCTGAAAACGGGGAGGCCCGCATGTCCCGCCACATTCTGGTAACCGGCGCCAGCGGAATGCTGGGCAGCCGCGTGATGACGGCGTTCCGTACGGCAGGCCCCGGCGATACGGCGCAGCGGGAATCCGCCGGCGGCACCGGGCACAACACTGTCGCCGGTTGGTCGTACCGCCGCGAGGCACCCGGACTGCACCGCATCGATGCCGCATCCGCCGACCAGGTCGACCGGTACTTCGCCGAACACAGGCCGCAGGTGTGCGTGCACTGCATCGCCGCCCCCGATGTCCAGGCGTGCGAACGCGACCCGCGGATGGCCCACCTGCTGAACACCGTGACCACCGAGAACGTCGCCCTTGCCTGCGCCCGGCACGGCACCAAACTCGTCTACATCTCCACGGAGTACGTCTTCGGCGGCTCGGCCGGCGGAGGATCCGGCCGGGGATACCGCGAGGACGACTCCCCCGGCCCGCTGCAGGCCTACGGCGACACCAAGCTGCGCGGCGAGCGCTGCGCCGCCCGGGCCCCCGGCGCGCTCACCGTCCGCCTGCCCGTGCTGTACGGCGACCCGGTCCCCGACCGCGCCCCCACCTGGCTCGAAGCCATGCTGGACGCGCTGGAGCAGGGCCGCCCCGTCGACCTCGACGACCACTACGAGCGCCAGCCCACCTGGAGCCACGACGTCGCCGCGGTCCTGACCCGGGCCGTCGCCGACGACCTCTCCGGCGTCCTGCACGTTGCGGCGCAGGAGGGCGCCACCAAATACGCGTGGGGCCGGCTTGTCGCCGAGGCCGCCGGATACCGGCCGGACCTGCTGCGCCCGGCCGCACCCGCACCCGGCGGCGCCGCGCGTCCCGAACGCCCCTGGTTGAGCACCGAACGGCTGGAGTCCCTCGGGCTGCGGCCGCCACCGGGCATCAGCCGCCGCGCAGCCGACCACCTGCGCTCGGCGTTCGGCGCCCGGCGGCGCGCCTCGGCCTGAAGAGCCGGCGCGCCCAACCGCCCGTCTCCCGCTCGCAGAAGGTGATCCCGGTGGAAGCCATCGTGTGCGATACGACCTGCCAGCGGCACCCGGCAGCACCGGTCGGCGTGGTCGACCGGGTCCGCGGCGCCGTGTTGGACGGCACCCTCGGCCGTATCAGCGTCCTGGCCAACGGCACCACCGCGGAATGCGGCTCACCCGCCCGGTGGCCCGGTGTCGTGGAGTGGACGGTCCCGGCCCGCCAACACCAGCGCTACTGGCTGCTCGCAACCGCCCTGCGCCGCGGCACCGGCAGCATGCTCGTCTTCGACTGCGCCTGCGACATCCGGCCCGGCGTCGTCGAGGCATTCGCCAACCTGGATACCGCCACGGCGCTGGTGGCCGACCGGCCCGACCACCCCGACCACGCCGCGGCCGCAACCCGCCGCGAAGGCAGCGGCCTGCGGCTGGTGGGGCTGCACGGCCCGAACCAACACGCATCCGCAGGCACCCGCCCCGGCCCGGCCGCCTACCTCGGCGCACTGCTGGTCACCGGCACGGCGGACCGCCGGCAGCTCGCCGGCATGCTCGACCGCTGCGCCGGCCACCACCCTGCCCACCGTGCCGATGCCGCTGCCCTTGCCCCCTGGCACGACGCGCTCGGGTCCCTGGCACAACGCACCCGCATCCGCTGCGCGGTACTGGCCCGCGACGTCCACGGCGACGAGACGGTGATCGAGGGGCGGCTGGCCGGCGGTTCCCACGCCAGCACCTACATCCGCCTGCTCCACTGCGGAAACCGCACGGTCCGCAAAGAGGCGGTCGGCGCCGGCCTCGCCAAGCTCAACGACGAGGTCGCGTGGTTGCGCGGCCTGGAACCCACCGCCGGCCGGCACTTCCCCGACATTGTCGCGAGCCGCGCCGAGCCCCGCGGTGTCTCGATGGATCTCGCCTTCCACCACCTGCCCACCCTGCGCGAGCTGATCCTCAGCGGGCGGATCGACGCCGAGGAGGCCGCTCTGTGGACACGCCGGATCCTCGCCGTGCTCCGCCGCGACCTGTATCCGGCCGGGCGCCGCCCGGCCCCCGCCGACTACGTCCGCCGCACCCATCTGGACCGGGTCGAGGCCAGACTGGCCGAGACCGCCGCCGCGCTGCCGGACCGCCACCGGCTGTGGACCGCCGACAGCCTGTTGGTCAACGGTGTCCGGCTGCGCGGCGCCCGCGCACTTGCCGCCGAACTCGCCTGCGATGAGCAGGCACTGCGCATGCTCACCCCGGACCGGCTGGTGCGCACGCACGGCGACCCGCACTTCGACAACGTCCTCATCGACCGGCAGAACCACCGCTTCCTACTGATCGACCCCCGGGGCAACACCGGCTACGACCCGGCCTATGACCTGGGCAAGATCTGGCACTCCACCAACTCCCTGTACGACCTGGTCCACACGGGCCAGGTCGAGGTCGCGGCCGGCAACGACGGCATCGACTACGCGTTCACCTCCCCCCGCCTCGTCGCGTTCTACCACCGGGTCCGCGAGCGAGTGCACGCCTGGCTCATCGCCACGGGTTGGCATGGCGACGACCCCCATTGGCTGCTGAAGGTCCGCTTGGCCGAGGCCGCCCACATGTGCAGTGTCATGCCCTTCCACATCGCCCACGACCAGCGCGAAACCGTCGCGCTCGCCTGCTACGCCCGCGGGCTGGAGCTGTTGAACGAACTCCGCCGCGACCTGGTCGCCGCCGGCCCCCGCCCCTCCCGGGCCGGCGTGCCGGGCCCTTCGCGGCGGGCAGCGGTCATGGACCGGGCCTGCGGCTGAGGCCGCCCCGGGCCGGCTGTTCCGGCAGAAAGGAATCCGCAGGATGCATGTAATACGCCAAAGCCAAGCGGCGGCGGACCGGCGCCCCGATGGCCGCACGGTGCTGTCCCTGCTCGACCTTCCGGTGGACGTACCGGTCGACCGCGCCGCGGTCCTCTACGTCGAACACCCCGCCGGCTTCACCGAGCAGCGGCACTACCACCAGTATCTCTACGAGGTGTTCTACTTCCTGGACGCCGCCGACTACTGGGTCGCCGACGTCATGGTCCGGCTGGCGGCCGGCGATGTGCTCGTCCTCGAACCGAACGACGCGCACGGCGCGCTGCCGGTGCCCCACCCGGTCCGGCTCCTGGTCTTCCACCTGCCCAAGGTTCCCGGCGACAAGGTCGAGGTTCCCGCCGGCACCGCCCGCACCGGCGCCCGGCGGTAGGAAGCAGGAGGTACTGCAGTGGCCGCCAAAGGCTGCATGTTCGACTTCTCCGGCACGCTCATGCGGATCGAGCCTGCCGCCGACTGGCTGCGCGCGGCCCTGGCCGAAGCCGGCATCACCGCCACCGATTCCGAGACCGCGGAGTACGCCGCCCGGCTGGAACGCTGCGGAGCCCAGCCCGGGGGCGCCCCGCCGCCGGCCGTGCCGGCCCGCCTCGACCGGCTGTGGCACGAACGCGACCTGTCCGCGCGGGCCCACCGCGCCGCCTACACCGCCCTGGCCCGGCAGGCCGGTCTTCCGTGGGGCCAGGCCGTGTTCGGCGCCCTGTACGCCCGCCATACGGCACCGGCCGCGTGGCGCCCTTACCCGGACACTGCGGCGGTGCTGGGCGAACTGCACCGGCGCGGTGTCCCGGTGGCCGTGGTCAGCAACATCGGCTGGGACCTGCGCCCGGTCCTGCGCGCCCACGGCCTGGCGGAGTTGGTGCAGGCGTTCGTGCTCAGCTGCGAGCACGGCCTGCAGAAACCCGACCCGCGCCTGTTCCGCACCGCCTGCGACTCGCTCGGCCTGGCCCCCGAGCGAGTGCTGATGGTCGGTGACGACCGCAACGCCGACACCGGTGCGCTGGCCCTCGGCTGCCCGGTCCACCTGGTCGACCACCTGCCCGTCCATGCCCGCCCGGCCGGTCTTCGCCCCGTCCTCGACCTGGTGCCGAAACCGGCCGTGCCGCTGCGCTGACCCCGTTTGCGGCGCGTGCGGCACGCACCCGAACCGACACCTTTACAAGGTAGATTTCCTTATTGCCCGATATGCGTGCACTCTCCGCCGGACGGCCGGGCTTTGGGATCTCCGACGGGCTTCCAAAGCCCGCACTATAAAACACAGGATCAGGCTACCCGCTTCTCTATTAGCTCTTTTATTTCCCGAAAAGCCTCGTCCCTCCGAAAATTATCCGGCCACCCGAACGCCCGATAGAGTTGTCGAGTATATTGGAGGTCCAAATCGGTTCCCCAGATTGGAGCTGTTTGCATCAGAACCTCCTCCTCACTCAACACTTCGCCGGGTTTTCCCGCACCAACGCTATCGTCCACCAGCATACCCCAACCGGGACAGGGAATAAGCCCCAGATTCCGATATTTTTCCTTCACGCCCTCGAAGTATTCTTTAATATCATACCCGGAACCGTCGCATCGAATCCTTTCTTCGACGGCCCTACCTTCCCGCACGTCGATAAAAAGGGTTACGCCGCCACTCTCGAAGCCCTCCGCAAAGACGAAGACGTGGTCGGGCGCGGACTCTTCATCCCACGACTCTTCATCTTCCGACTCGTCCTCCCACGGCCAGAGGTGCTCATGGTCAGTCGATCGCACACTATCGACCGTGCGGTAGTCGAGCAGGTGCGATTTGTAGTTAATTTGCCCCAAGCAGTCCGACTGGTCCGAGGTGCGATCGACGAGGTACGGAAGGTTCCTCAAAACTTCGATGACGAGATCCGACTTGAAGCCGTCGCACTTTTCGGGCGAGTAACCGGGCCACCCTCCCGGTGGCGGAACAACAAGTTCGCCAGGGTCGCGGTACAGGGTCGTCAGAAACGTCAAAAAATCCAGCACAATTTCGGATATCTCAGAGGGCGGGTAAACCGGAACTTTTTCTTCGGAGCCCATTTCGCGTCCTTTATTGCGACAAATCATTGCATTGTGGGATGTGGACCTTAGCAGAGTCGCCCGGGCCCACACAGCGCCGCGCGGCCCCGCAACGAGCACGCCGCCCGCTCCCCCGGCTACCAGCCGTTGAGCAGCAGGTGGTTGGCCAGCAGCGCCAGCGCCGCCTGGACACCGAGCCATACGCGGTGGTCGCGGACGGGCAGCAGCGCAGCGGCGGGGACCACCCAGACCACGAACGGCAGCCAGATCCGCTCCGTCTCGGCCTTGCTCATGCCCGATAGGTCCGCCGCGGCGATCGCCAGCAGCGCGGCCGCGGCCAGCACCGCCAGGGCATCGGTGCCGCGCGGCGGTCCGCCGCGCAGCCCGCCGAGGGCCGCCGGGGCGGCCTGCACCGCCCGGCGCCGCCCGGCGATCGCGGCCGGTCCGGCCGTGATCACGACGATGGCCAGGTTGGCCCAGACCCAGTAGTACTGGGGCCGTTCGCCGCCCACCCCCTGGAAGTAGCGCTCGACCAGCAGCTCGTAGCCCTCCAGCCACCAGAATCCGGCTGCGGTGAACGCGGCCGCCACGGCAGCTGCACCGACGGCGGCGACCGGCAGCGGGCGCAGCGTGCGGGTGCAGGCGACCACCGCCAGCGCAAGAATCCCCGCCAGGGCCAGGCCGTAGGACAGGTACAGCACCCACCCCAGCAGCAGCCCGGCTCCCAGCGCCGCCGCCCAGCGGGCGCGGCCGGGCGAGGTTCCCGCCAGTGCGAGCAGCGCCAGTCCCCAGGCGGTGACCGCGGCGAAGTAGCCGTCCGCCGATGTACCGATCCACACGGCCGCGGGCGCCAGGACCGCGAATGGGGCGGCCAGGCGCGCGGCCCGCTCGGCGCCCAGCGCGCGCAGGGTGACCAGGATCGCCGCGGCGGCCGAACTTCCCGCCACGATGCAGAACACGCCCGCCCAGGCGCCGCCGCCCAGCCCGATGCGGTCCAGGCCGACGAAGGTCAGCATCGCGCCCGGCGGGTGCCCGGCGACGTGCGCGGGCCAGTTCTGCGGCACGTCGATCAGGATGTGGTCGGTGAAGGTCCGCAGCGCGGCGCCGGCGTCGTCCCAGCGGCCCATCGCCAGCAGGTACTCGTGCTTGTCGGTGAGCTGGCCGGCGATCCCCCGCTGCCAGCCGTCGACCAGCGCAAGGGAGAACGTCCAGGCCATTGCCGCGGCCCAGGCCCCGGCCACCAGCGCCGGCCACCGCAGCCGCGCCGCGACCGCGGGCCCCCACCCCGCCACCGCCACCGCGACGGCCAGCGCGGGCACGGTGCCCGGACCGGCGTGCGGGGCCCACTCCGAGTACAGCGGCTCGAAGTCGACGTAGAGCTTCTGGCCCGCGCGCTCGATCAGCACGCCCACGACTGCGGCGGCCACGACCAGCACCGCAGCGGCAGCGGCCGTCGCCAGGTCCCGGCGGCGGCCCGAACCGCGGGAGGCGCCGGTGCCCGCGGGCGGGGACGGCGGACCGTCCGCGTCCGCTGCCCGGTGCTCCGGGCGGCCGCCGCCTGCGGGCTGCGGTGCCCGCGCCGGCTTGGCCGCCCTGCCGAAGCGGCTCATCGCCCGTCCCTCCCTTCCCGGCGCAGCGCCGCGAACGACCGGTGTCGGCAGGTCCACACCTCGCTCACGGTCCAGGCCGTGCCGACTGCCGCCCGGGCGAGCGCGGTCGGGCCCACGCGCGCCCAGGCGAACGGGACACCGCAACTTCCTTCGGCGTCGCAGAACTGCACCGACAGCCGCTCGTCGGCGTCCTCGCCGGCCACCTCGGCCAGCAGCAGGCCGCCACCGGCCACGACATCGGCCAGGCGGGCGAGCAGCGCCTCCGGTGACCCGCCGATCCCGATGTTGCCGTCGACCAGCAGCGCCGTGCCCCAGCCGCCCTCGCAGGGCAGCGGCGCGTACACGTTGCGGCACAGCGCGCTGCCGCCGGAGGCGAGGGTGCGTTCGACCGCGGCCGGGTGCATGTCGACGCCCAGGGCCCGATGGCCCCGGCCGGCCAGTCCGGCCACCATCCGGCCGGGTCCGCACCCCACGTCGAGCACGGCCCCTTCGCAGCGCTGCAGCACAGTGGTGTCGGCGGGGTCGCACGGCGCGCACCAGCGCTCCACCTCCAGCGGCAGCAGGCGGCCGCCGTCGGTGTCGCGCAGGAACAGCGGCCCGCGGCCTGCGGCGAGCGCAACGGCGTAGGGGTCGCCGGTGTCCGCGCCGACCGGGGGAATGCCGGGCAGGCTGTGCGCGGCGCCTGTCGTGGTCATGAAGCCTCCTCGCCGCGGCGGCGGCGCCATGCCGCGGCAAAGCGGCGGTCGGGTGCGGTGCCTGCGACGCGGGCGGCGGCTGCGGGGGTGTCGACGTCGACCAGTTCCGGCAGGTCGCGCACCCGCAGCCCGGCCCGCACCAGGCGGCGGCGCTGGATCGCGCCGGTGCGCGGGGTGGACATGGGCACGCCGCGCAGCAGGTCCGGATCGGGTTCGGCCAGGCCCAGTGCCCAGAACCCGCCGTCCTCGGCGGGCCCGAACCAGGCGTCGGTCCGTTCCCAGGCGTCGGGTGCGAGTGCGGGCGCCAGCAGGCCGGGGGCGAGTTGGGGCGTGTCCATGCCGACGACCAGGGCCGGGCCGGAGCATCCGGCGAAGGCCGCGGCCAAGCGCTCGTCCAGCCCGCCGCCCGCCTGGGCCACGACCTCGAAGCCGCGGTCGGGCAGCCAGGTGCCGGGGCGGCCGCTGAGGACCAGCACCCTGCGGCGCGCCGGGGCGGCCAGTACCGCATCCAGGGTGTCGGCCAGGGACGCCGCGGCGAGTTCGGCGGCTTGGGCGGGGGTGAACTCGGGGGTCAGCCGGGTTTTGACCCGGCCGGGGACCGGTTCCTTGGCCATGATCAGCACCGTGGTGGGGCCGTCCGGCCGCGGGCCGCCGGTGTCCGAAGCGGGGCCGGCGGATACCGGCCGGTCGGCGGGTGCTGCGGCGGTGCGGCGCAGCCCGTTGCCGCTCACCGCGTCCCCACTGCTTCGCCGCCGCCGGCCGGGGGCGGCGGTTGGCGCAGCACCGCCCGCATGTCGCGCACGGCGGTCCAGGTGCCGCGCCAGGTACCGGTGACCTTGGAACGCCCGCTGCGAGGGCCGTAGGGGACATCGACCTCGGCGACCCGCCACCCCGCGTCGGCGGCGCGTACGACCATCTGCAGCGGGTAGCCCGAACGCCGGTCGGTCAGGCCCAGCCCGAGCAGTGCGGCGCGGCGCGCAGCCCGCATCGGGCCGATGTCGCCGACGCGGACACCGGCGCGCCGGCGCAGCATGCGCGAGACGGCGAAGTTGCCGGCGCGGGCGTGCAGCGGCCAGGTGCCCGGGCCGGTGCGGCGGCGCCGGCCCAGTACCAGGTCCGCCGCGCCGCTGCGCACCTGCTCGACCATGGGCGGCAGCAGGGAAGGATCCAGGGAGCCGTCGCAGTCGCAGAAACACACGAACTCGGCCGCGGCCGCGGACAGGCCCGCGTGGCAGGCCGCACCGAACCCGCGCCGGGGCTCGGTGACGACGCTGGCGCCCAGGCGTGCGGCGATGTCCGGCGAGCCGTCGGTGGAGCCGTTGTCGACGACGATCGCCCGCCATCCGGGCGGGATGCGGCCCAGCACCCAGGGCAGGGCGCGGGCCTCGTCCAGGCAGGGCAGCACCACCTCGACCGCAGGGGCGGGGCCGGTGGGATCCGCGGCGCCTGCGCCGGGGCGGGCGCCGGTCTCCGGTGTAGCGGATCCGGGTGGGTGGTGCGGGTGCGGGTCGGACACTGCCTCTCGGCCGCCGTGCGGCTCGCCTCGGGCCATGGAACCTCCTGGCATCGCCGCGACTCCGCGGTGGCGGTGCGCAGGTGCGGGTACGCCGTGTACCCGGTTCCCGCGGCCCCGCCGCCTCTCGTCGCGCTGCGCCGCTGATCGTTGACTCGTCGTTTCCGGCTACCCCGGATGTCCGCGGACACCCGGGGTTCACCTGTTGTTCGGAGCCGGCGGCCGTATGGCGACCCGGTGCGGCGGCCGGATTCCGTTGCCGCACCCGGAGGAGTACCTGGCGGAGTGTGCGCCTACCGCGCGGCGGTTCCCCCGCCCAGCGGCGCCGCGGCGAACTCCGCCATGCCTTCGGCGAAGGTCACTTCGGGTTGCCAGCCGAGTTCGGCGACGAGCCGTGCGGAAGAGGCGGTGATGTGGCGGACGTCGCCGAGCCGGTAGTCGCCGGTGGTGCGCGGGCTCGGCCCGCCGTAGGCCCGCGCCAGTTCCGCGGCCATCTCGCCGACCGTGTGCGGGGTGCCGCTGCCCGCGTTGTAGGCGGCCAGGGTGCCTGCGTCACGCACTGCGGCCGATTCCAGGGCCGCGGTGTTGGCGCGGGCGATGTCGCGGACGTGCACGAAGTCGCGCCGCTGGCCGCCGTCCTCGAAGACGGTGGGCGCCTCGCCGCGGGCCAGCGCCGAGCGGAAGAAGGAAGCGACCCCGGCGTAGGGGGTGTCGCGGGGCATGCCGGGTCCGTACACGTTGTGGTAGCGCAGCGAGACCGCGCGTCCGCCGGTGGAGCGCGCCCAAGCCGCGGCGAGGTGCTCCTGGGTGAGTTTGGTGGCGGCGTAGACGCTGCGCGGGTCGGCGGGCGCGTCCTCGCCGACCAGGCCGGGTGCCAGTGCGGCGCCGCACACCGGGCAGGGCGGCTCGAACAGCCCGGCGGCCAGGTCGGCGGGGCGCCGCGGGCCGGGGCGGACGTCGCCGTGCTCGGCGCAGAGGTAGCGGCCTTCGCCGTAGACCGCCATCGAACCGGCAAGGACCAGCTCGGCGACACCGGTGCGCGCCATGGCGGCCAGCAGCACGGCGGTGCCCAGGTCGTTGTTCGCGACATAGGCGGGGGTGTCGGCGAAGTCGGGTGTCAGCCCGACCATGGCGGCCTGGTGGCAGACCGCGTCGACGCTGCGCAGCGCATCCTGCACCTGTGCCTCGTCGCGGACGTCGCACCGGATCCACTCACCGGGGGCCTCGCCGGCGGCGGTGCGCTCGGGCGGCGGTTGGATGTCGAGCACGACCGCGTCGTGTCCGGCCTTGGCAAGTGCGGAAACGATATGGGACCCGATGAACCCGGCGCCGCCGGTGACCAGTATTCGCATGGGCCGACGCTACGCGCCCGCCGGCCGCGGGCGGTACGGGGCGCTTCGGGCGGTCCCGCGCGGACCGGTACCGGATTGGGCCCGCCGGGGATACCGCTGGGGTTGCGACATGGCAACAGCGCGGGCCGCACCCTCGATCCCGCCCGCCGGTACGCGGCAGGATCGCCCCATGTCCCTGAGTGAACGCCGCGCACCGGTCGAGGCCCTCGACCTCGGAATCCCGCGCCTGTACCGGGAGGAACTCGTCCAAATCGCCAAGCTCATCGAGGACGAGTGCGACGAACTGGAGATCGCGTTCCACGACGACCGCGAGCGCACCGGCGACCGGCCGGCCGACTTCGCCGACTACCACGCCGCCCCGCAGGCCCCCGAGCGGCTCGACCGGCTGACACTCACCGGCCGGCGCGGGACCACTGAGCTCACCGCGGCCTTCGCGCCGAAGGAGGCCCGCGTCCTGGTTACGGCGCCGGACCAGTCGGCCCGCGGTACCGCCGGCCTGATCCGCGACATCTGCCACCGCAACCCGGCGACCAATCGGCGCAGGCGGACCTTCATCGTGACGTTGGCCCTGGTCACCTACGTCTTGGGCATGCTGTTCATCGCGGTCACCACCGGCAGTGCGGTCGTGGTGGCCGCCTACGCGCTCGCCGTGATCGCGGTGCCCGTCGTGTCGGTCGGCGCCCTGTACCTCGTCGACCTCTTCGGGATCTACCCGGTGGGCGACCGGGTGACGCTGATCAACGCCCCGCGCGCCCTGCGCCCCACGCACCTGCAGAAGTACGGCCGCACCTATCTCAGCCACGCGGTAAGCCTGACCCTGGGCGGCATCATCGGCTACGCGGTCAACCAACTCCCTTCCCTCTAGTCGCACCCACCGCCACCACCGCCTCCGTCGGGGACCTCCTCGGCGGGCGGGGCGCCCAGGCCGGCGGACACGCGGGCGCAGACCTCGGCGACCTGGGGCCCCAGTTCGCGCACGCGGGCCGGGGGCAGCTGGCTGACCAGCGCGGACACACTGATCGCGGCGACCGGGTCGCGGTTGTGGTCGAAGACCGGGGCCGCCACGCACCGCACCTCCGGCTCGTTCTCGCGGTCGTCGATGGCGTAGCCGCGCCGGCGCACCCGCCGCAGCTCCTCGTGGAAGGCGCCGGGGCCGGTGATGGTGTGCCCGGTCGCCGGCGCCAGGCCGTCGGCGAGGACGTCGGCGACCAGGTCGGCCGGTGAGAACGCGAGCATGGCCTTGCCGACCGCGGTGCGGTAGGCCGGCATCCGCGCGCCGATGCGCGAGGCCATCCGCACCGTGGTGGTGTTCTCGACCTTGTCGGCGTAGACCACGTCGCGGCCGTCGAGCAGCACGAGGTGGCAGGTGTGCCCGGTGCGGCGCACCAGTCCGCGCAGGTGGTTGGCAGCCACCGAGCGCAGGTCGAGCTGGTCCAGGTAGGCCTGCCACAGCGACAGGGCCGCCGCGCCCAGGCGGAACCGGCCGCTCGCGCCGTCGCGGTCGAGCAGGCCCGCCTCCATGAGCGGGGTCGCCAGCCGCAGTACCGAACTCTTGTTGATCCCGACGGCTTCGGCGAGCTCGGTGAGGGTCGCGCCGCCGCTTCCGGCCGGCAGCGAACGCACGAACTCGACGATGGCCAGCGCGCGGCGCAGCGACAGCGAGTCGTTGCGCCGCGGCTCGGCGGGGGCGCTCATCCCTTCACCGCACCTCCCAGCCCCGAGGCCAGTCTGCGCTGCACGAACAGGAAGAACACCAGGACCGGCAGCGTCATCAGCACCGACCCGGCCATGATGGCGCCCCAGTCGTTGCCGTCGGGGCGGAAGAACGACAGCAGGGCCACCGGCAGGGTCTGGTTCTCCTGGGCGGAGATGATGAACGTGGTCGCGAACAGGAAGTCGTTCCAGGTCATAATGAACGCGAAGATACTGGTGGCGACCACGCCCGGCGCCGTTAGCGGGAACAGCACCCGCCACACGAACGACAGGCTGTTGGCCCCGTCCAGCCAGGCAGCCTCCTCCAGCTCCCGCGGTACCGCGGCGACGAAGCCGCGCAGCATCCAGATCGCCAGCGGGATCGCGAAGGCGGTGTGCACGAGCACCAGGGAGCCCAGGTGGTTGAGGCCCAGTTGCGGGACGGACTGGCCGATTCCGCGCATCAGGAAGAACAGCGGGATGGTCAGCGCCTCCACCGGTACCATCTGCGCGATGAGCACCATGATCAGCAGCGTAGCGCGGGACCGGAAGCGGTAGCGGGTCAGGGCGACCGCCGCCAGGAACGCGCACAGGGTCGAGAACACGACCACCGCGGCGGCCACGCCGAGGCTGTTGAGCAGGTAGCGGCCGAAGTCCTCCACCAGCAGCACCCGGCGGAACGAGTCCAGCGTGGGCGCGAGCGTGTAGGGCGCGGCTTCGCCCGCCTCCAGTGCGGTGCGGGGCCGCAGCGCCGAGAGCAGCATCCAGTACAGCGGGAACGCCACCGCAGCGGCTATCAGCAGCCCTGCGGCGTCGGTGCGCAGTCGGCGGAGCATCACAGCACCTCCCCTTGGCGGCGCAGTGCGCGCAGGTAGAGCAGCGAGATCGCCAGCAGCAGCACGGTGGTGACCACGCCGATGGCCGAGCCCAGGCCGTACTGGCCCGAGGCGAAGGCCTGCTGGTAGGCGTAGACGTTGAGCACCAGGTTCTGCCCGGCGATCCCGCCTCCTTGGGTCATGATGTAGATCTGCGTGAAGATCTTGAAATCCCAGATGATGGACTGGATCGTCACGACCGCCATCGCCGGGCGCAGCATCGGCAGCATGACGCTGGTGGCGATCCTGCCGGTCGAGGCGCCGTCGAGCCGCGCCGCCTCGATCACCTCACCGGGGATCGCGCGGATCCCGGCGTACAGGGTGACCATGACGAACGGGAACGAGCACCACACCACCTGGCTGAACACCAGCCCGAAGGCCGACCACTTGGTGTAGGTCCAGGAGTGCCCCTCGAACCAGCCCATCCCCAGGGCGGAAAGGGCCTGGTTGACCGGGCCCAGAGTCGGGTCGAACAGCAGCAGCCACACCGCGCTGCCGGTGACCGCGGGGGTGGCCCAGGCGCCCAGAGCCGCCAGGAACAGCAGGGTGCGCACCCACGGCGACAGCCGGGTGGCCAGCACGGCCAGGCATCCGCCGAGCAGGAGGGTGCCCACCACGCAGGCGCCGGCGAAGACGACGGTGTTGCCCAGCACCTCCCAGAACCGGGGGTCGCCCAGCAGGGTGCGGTAGTTCTGCCAGCCGGTGAAGTGCAGCGGCTCGGCGCCGGTGACCTGCGGCTGGCGGTAGTCGTAGAGGGAGACGACCAGGAGCTGGTAGAGCGGGTAGACCAGCAGCGCGCCCAGCACGGCCAGCGCTGGCGCCAGGTACATCCACGGTTCCAGTCGGCCGCCCCGCCGCAGTTTGGCGAGACTGCGCCCGGCTGCGCGCAGCGGCGGTGCGGGGGTGCCCATACGTGCCGGTCACTCCCCGCCGAAGGCCTCGTCGAGGGAGGCCGCGGCGTCGTCGGCGGCCTTGTCGACCGACGCGTCGCCCGAGGCCGCCCGTTGGACCATGGTGGGCAGCACGCCTTCGGCGTCGATGGCCGCCCATGCGCCGGTGACGGGAACGAACCGGGTGCCGGCCTCCAAGGTCTCGATGAACGGTGCGGCGTCCTTGTCGGCGGCGGCGACATCGCTCTGCACCCCGCTGAGGGTGGGCAGGTTGCCCATGGCCTCGTACATCCGCTGCTGGTACTTCTTGCCGGCGAGCAGCTTGGTGAACTCCACCGACAGGGTGCGGTGGTCGGTTCCGGCGAGCACGCCGAGGTTGTTGCCGCCGGCGAAGGCCGGGGCGACGGATCCGGGGTCGGTGCCGGGCAGCGGCACGACGGCGGTGTCCTCGGCAACCTCGCTGTCCTGGACCGCGTTGAGGTTGAAGTTGCCGCCGATGGTCATGGCGGCCTTGCCCGCGACGAAGTTCTGCACGCTCTCGTTGCCGGTCATCTGCGCGCAGGTCTGCGGCGGGCACACGTCCTTGGACAGCACGTCGGTGTAGAGGTCCAGTCCGGCCTTGGCCTCGGGCGAGTCGATGGCGGCGGTGTAGGAGCCGCCGTCCTGCTCGGCGATCGCGCCGCCGTGGGCCCACACGAACGGCAGGAACCCGTAGGTGTAGGCGCCGCCGCTGGAGAGCCCGAGCATATCGGGCTTTTCGGCGCGCACCTCGCGTGCGGCCGCGACGACCTCCTTGAGGGTCTGCGGGGTGTCGATGCCCAGTTCGTCGAAGACGTCGGCGCGGTAGAACAGGGCGCGTACGCCCAGGAACCACGGCACGCCGTAGGTGCCGCCGTCGACCCGCGCGGTGGCTGCGACGTCGTCGGCGAGCTGTTCGCCGGCGTCCCAGTCGGCGAGTTCGTCGCTGATGTCGGCAAACCCTCCGGCCTCGACGTAGCCGGCCAGGTCGGTGTTGCCGTACTCGGCGACGTCGGGCGCGGAGGAGGGGTCGTTGAAGGCGCCCTGGAAACGTTCGGCGCGGGTGTCCACGGGGATGTACTGGACCTCGACGGTGACTCCTTCGTGTGCGGACTCGAACTCCGCGACGGCGTCGTCGACCACCTTCTCCTTGGGTTCCTGGTCGACTTCGGAGAACAGCCACACGCGCAGGGTGCCCTCCATGCTGTCCGCACCAGAGCCGGCGTTGTCGGTCTGGGCAGGGGCGCAGGCGGCCAGCAGCACGGCCAGCCCGAGCAGGGCACCGGCGCGCATCGGGCGGGGGTATCGCATCAGAACTCCTTCGCCTGGGGGTATGGGGCGAGGTCCGGACCGCCGGTGCGGGCGGTCCGGTTGGTGCATACCGGTCTATACCGGAATCCCCAGAACTTAGGCAGGTGGAGGGGTACGGCTGAAGGGCCCGGCGCCAAGATTGTGCGCTGCACAACAGGTGGACGCCTATGCGGTACGGCCTGCCGGGCGGGCCCGGTTTCCGTACTACCTGACCGTCAATCCGCCATCGACCTGCAGCACTGTGCCGGTCACCCAGCGGGAGTCGTCCGATGCGAGGTAGACGGCGGCTTCGGCCACGTCCCCGGGTTCGCCGATCCGCTGGGCCGGGTAGGCGTCGCGGACATAGCGCTCGTGATCCGTGCGCCGAGCCTCGGTCATCTGCGCCAGATACGCGCGTTCGAATGTGGGCGTACGGATCGAGCCGGGTGCGATGGCGTTGGCCCGCACCTGGGGGCCCAGCTCGTTGGCCAGCGCCTTGGTGAGCGAGTTGAGCGCGCCGCGGGTGGCCGAATAGACCGAGGACGGGCGTCCGGCGACCATTTTGTCCGACCAGTAGCTTGAGATGTTCACGATCGCGCGCAGCCGTTCGTGCAGCAATTGGGTCAGCAGGACCGGCACGCGCAGGTTGAGGTGCACCATCTCGTCGAACTGGGATTTGGTGAGTTCGGCCAGCGGCGGCATGTGTGCGAGACCGACGTTGTTCACGAGCACGTCGACGTCCAGGGACTCAACGGCGGCGACGAGTGCGTCCTCGTCGTTGAGGTCGACGGCAACGGTGCGCGTGTTCGCCAATGCCACGGCGTCGAGCTTGCGCCTGTCGCGTGCGAGGAGCACGAGATCCGCCCCTTCTCGCGCGAATGCCGTGGCGACGGCAAGACCGATCCCTTCGCTTCCGCCGGTGATCAGCGCGGTCTTTCCGGTCAGACGGTCCATCGGGTCTCCAAGGAGGCTGGTTGGCGGTTGCGGGCGGTACGGATACCGGCGGCGGCATCGCTGCCGGCAGCGAACCGGAACTCTAGACGGAGAAGCCTTCTCCGTCTAGAGTAGGACGCATGGCAGAACTGCGGGCAGACGCCCGGCGAAGCGAGGCGGCGCTGGTCGCGGCGGCGCGAGAGTCCGTCGCGAACGTCGGGCTCGGCGTGTCGACCAACGAGATCGTCAAGCGGGCCGGTGTCGGACCGGCCACCTTCTACCGGCGCTTCCCGTCACGGCAGGCGTTGCTGGAGACGGTCTTGCTGGAGGTGATCGGCGAGCTCGAAGACAAGGCGCGGGACGCGCTCGGAGATCCCGATCCAGGAGAGGGGTTCGCCCGGCTGCTGCGGGCACTCACCCTGGCCCAGGTGGAAAACAAGGGGCTGTCCGACGCGTTGGCCGCGCAGGGCGGCAGTCCGGCGACCGACGGGGCGCGCGACCGGTTGCGCGATCTCATCCGCCGGACGACCGAACGGGCGCAGCGGGCCGGCGCCGCGCGCCAGGACCTGTCCTGGGCCGACGTACCGTTCCTCGCCGCCGCCGCGGCGGGGATGGCGCAGAACTGCCTGGACCTGCCCGGCGGCACCGCGCAGCGGGACCGGGTACTCGCCGTCCTGCTCGCCGGGACCGCGGATTCGGGCGGCCGCGAACTCCCCGGGAAGCCCGTTACCGGCCCAGCGTGAATCGCCCCGCGTGCGACCCGCGGGGGTGCGTCTGCACATCGACGCCGATGGCACCTAGCGGCTCACGCTGACCGGCGCCGCAGCGGCCGAGCACTTCCGCGCCGGGCTCGAAGAGGTACTGTCGCCGCTGGTGGGCACGCCCCGCTACATCATCGCCCGCTACCGGCTCGGCCGGCCCCGCGACCCGGCGGGCGGGCGCGCGGCGGCCGTCGCGTTACTGCGCGGCGCCCCGGCCGCCAACCCGGCCGCCTACCACGCCGTGCCCGCGCTACTGGCCCGCAACAAGGCCGGCGCCCGCGCGTTCGCCCGGGCATGGAACCGGTGGGTCTCGGGTGGCGAACCGCTCTACACCGCCGCTTCCCCGAGCGCCGACCTGCTGCGCCTGCACTACGGCACCGAAACCAGCGGCCTGACGGCCGCGAGCCGGCTGACCTGGTTCCAGCTCCGGATCAAGACCGGTGCCGGCCGCGGTACGGCTCCTCGGTGCCCGCAGTCGCCGACCGTTACCATTCAGCACCATTCTGCTGCATGCACGACAATACAGAGCAGGGACCCCGGTCCCCGGTTTGCGATCCCCCGCCTGCCCCTGGCCGCCGGACCGCTTTCGGGCCGGAGCGCGCGTCCCCGGCGCGCCGAGTGAACGGAGCGCCATCATTCTCATTCTGACCAACACCGAGGCCGGCAGCGCCGACGCCGAGCTGCTGCGCCGGATCGCCGCGGAACCGGGCACCGACGCCGAGCCGGTGTTCATCGCCGAACCCGGTGACCTGGACCGGACTCTCGACAGCGCCTCCCCCGACCGCGCGCTGGTCGTCGCCGGCGGCGACGGCAGCCTGCACGCGCTGGCCAATGCCCTGTACCGGCGCGGCGAGCTGGCCGAGCGCACCGTGGGTCTGCTGCCCATGGGTACCGGCAACGACTTTGCGCGCACGCTCGGCATGCCTTTGGAACCCTTCACCGCCGCGGCGGCCCTGCGCGCGGCACACCCGCGCCCGCTCGACCTGCTCGCCGACGACACCGGCGAGGTCACCGTCAATGCGGTGCACCTGGGTGTCGGCGCCGAGAGCACGCGGGCTGCCTCGCGCTGGAAGCGGCTGCTGGGTCCGGCCAGCTTCCCGGTGGGCGGGATCGTCGCCGGGTTTGCGGCGCGCGGTTACCGGCTGCGCGTCGAGGCCGACAGCGAGGTGCTCATCGACACCGACCACAAGGTGCTCATGGCGGGCCTGGCGAACGGGCGCTATATCGGCGGCGGAACCGGACTGCTTGCGCCCGGCGCGGAGCTGGACAGCGGGCTGATCAGCCTGGTGGTGTCGCGCTCGCGGGGGTTCACCAAACGCGCCGTCCACGCGGTGCGGCTGCACCGCGGCACCCACCCGCTGGAGGTCGACGTCCACCACCGCCGGGTACGCCGGGTCACCGTCACCGGCGAGCCGTGCCCGGCCAGTGCGGACGGCGAGATGCGGGAGAACGCCACCGGCCGGAGCTGGCGCGTGCTGCCGGGCGCGTGGCGGTTCCTCGTACCGCCCGGGGGCGGTGCCGGGCCGGAGTAACGCGGCCGGGACCGGGCGGGTTCCCCGCTCGCCCGCCGCCCCGCACGCTTGTCGGTGATCATGCGGGAACGCCCGTCCGAGCTTTGGAATCCGGGCGGTTCCGCATGATCACCGCGGTGCGCCGGGTGGGATGGACCAGGCCGCTACCGCCGCAGGACCAGGTGCACGGGAACGTCGCCGACGACGGTGCTCATGGCCCGGTGGACCTCCTGCAGCAGGGACTCGGGCACGATGCCGGCCGCCCGCCCCTGCTGCGCCTCTTGCTCGGCCGCGTTGAGTTCGCGCATCGCGCCCTGGTTGTCGCCCATGCCGGACAGGATCCAGCCCAGCAGCACCTGGGCGCGCACGCGGCCGGAGAGGTTGCTCAGCCCCCGGTAGCCCTCGATGGCCAGCATGGCCTTTGTCCTGGCCTCGCTGTAGTACCTGCCCTGGTAGAGGGCTTCGGCGGCGTGGCGCCAGGCGCGCGCCTGCCACCATCCGTGCCCCAGATCACCGAAGCCTTTGGCTGCCGCCTCCATGTCGAGCAGCCCCGCCTGCATGTCGGTTTTCACCCGCAGTTCGCCCAGGATGAGCAGGGTGCGGTAGCTGCCCCAGTCGTCTCCGGCCTCGGTCAGCAGCCGGTGCGCTTCGTGCACCAGCTCGACACTGGCTTCGGCGGTCCACCGGGTCTGGTCCTGCGCCAACCGCTGGGCGGCCCCTTCAGCCGACCACCGCCGGATTCCGTTCTCTTCGACGGTGCAGGCGGGCCAGTGCTCCTTGCCGAGCAGGGTGCATGCGGTCCGGATACGCTCGCTTTGCCATTCTTCGGCGAGCCGGGCGTATTCCGCTGCGGTCCAGGAGCCCAGTGTCCGGCGGAAGACGTGCTCGTCGATCCGCTCCCGGCGTTCCTTGCCGCGTTCCGGGGAGAACACCAGGTCGCACTCCTCGTACTGCACCCCCAGCCGCGAATGGTCCAGGCGGCCCAGGGCGCGCAGGCAGCGCGCGCGGTACCAGGAGCCGCCGCCGGAACCTTTCAGCGCGTCGTGCACGGCCGAGAGGGTCAGCCACGCCTCCAGGTCGCGCTGCATGTGGCCGAGCACCTCGCCCAGCAGCAGCCCGGCCTTGGCCGCCTGCTCGGTGTCGCCGAGCGAGCCGAACTCGCGGCGGGCACCGGTGAGCAGTTGGTGTGCCCGGACGAAGTCGCCGCGGAAGCGGTTGAGCTCACCGAGGTTGCACAGGGTGCGGGCGCGCCACCACCGCTCGCCGCGCTGGTCGAACACCGCCGCGGCGCTGCGCAGTTCCCCTTCGCCGGTGTCGCGGTCGCCCAGCCGGTAGAGGTTGACGCCGACCGCCCGGGCGGCGCGCGCCGCCCAGCGCTCGTCGCTGTCGGCCAGCGATGTACGGGCCTCGCGTGCCAGTTCGACCGCTCGGCCGTGGTAACCCTCGTTGCCCGCCAGCTCGGCCCGTTCCAGCAGGCTGATGCCGTAGGCGGTGCCGCCCTCCATCTGCAGCGCCAGTTCGGAGGTGCGTTCCAGTGCCGCGCGCCAGTCGGCCCAGTAAACGCGCCCGGCGCGGCAGTGCGCGGCCAGCGCCCGCTGCAGCCGCCATTCGACGGCGAGCGGCTCGCTGCTGTGGGCCGACTTCACACACGACTGGATCTGCTGGCGCTCATCGGCGAACCATTCGTCGGGCCGCTCGGTCGCCTCCAGCCCCAGCCGGGGGTCGGGCACAAGGGCGGGCAGGTCGGGTTCGGTGAAACCCCATTCGCGGGGGGCGCGGCGGATCGCGGCGTGCTCGGCGAGCCAGGCGCAGCTCACCAGCAGCCGGTCGATCGCCCGGGCGGTTGCGGCCGCCGCCCAGTGGCGCCGCTCCGACTGCGCGACGCCCAGCCTGCGCGGACTGCTGCGCTGCAGGATGGAGTTGAGCTCCTTGACCGGCCGGTAGCGCATGGAGGCGTCGGCGCTGGGGGCCCGGCGCAGCAGGTGGCGGTTGCACAGCTCTTCCAGCAACTGGCCGGCCTCGGGCACCGGCCTCCCCAGCAGCGCGGCGGCGGCCCAGGGGGCCACCGCGGTCAGTCCGCTGCGGGCCAGGCGGGCCAGCAGCAGCTGCTCGGCGGCGGGCCGCTGCCGGAACAGCATCCGGAACGCGGTGTCGACGCTTTGGTCGGTGAACAGGTTTTCGCCGCCGTCCTTGCGCAGCTCCTCCAGCAGTTGGCGGGTGCTGACCCCGTTCTGCAGGATTCCCCGGCACAGGGCCAAGGAGAGCGGGCGGCCGCCGCACTCCCGGGCGATTTCGGCGAGGTCGCCGGCAGGCGGCTGTCCGCCGCCGCTGTGGCCGTCGCGGTCCTGCAGCATCAGGGCGCCGTCCTCGGTGGACAGCGGGCCGAGCGGGTGGAGGTGCACGTACATGCGGGCGTTGGTGAGCGCGCGGGTGCTGGTGATCAGCACCGCGCACTGTTCGCCGCTGGGCAGCAGCGGCTCGACCTGGTCGAAGTCCTCGGCATCGTCGAGGATGAGCAGCAGCCGCCGGTCGCGGGTGAGCGTGCGCCAGGTGCGGCGCAGTGCCGGCAGTGGGATGTCGTCGCGCTGCGGCGCCGCACCGATGCTGCGCAGCAGCTCGGCCAGCACCTTTTCGGGTTTGCGGGGAGCGCGTGCGGCGTCGGTGCCGAAGAGTTCGCAGCGCAGTCTGCCGTGCGGGAAGTGCTGCCGGACGCGGATGGCGACCTGCGCGGCCAGCTCGGATTTGCCGATCCCCGGTTCGCCGGTGACGGCGATCACCAGCGGGCCGGTCCGCTGCTGGGCGGGAACGGCACCGCTGCCGCCGCGGCGCCGCCAGAACCGGCCGCCCTGCCGGTCCGCACCGGTCAGGGCCGCGAACCGGCGCAGGATGGCGGCGGCGTCGCCGTCGCGGCCGACGAACACGGGGCTGCCGATCTCGACGTCGTCCTCGGGGCGCTGGGGCACCGGGGATGCGGGCGGTTCCGGCTCGCCGCCGGTACCGTCGGCGCTGCGCCACATGCGGATCAGTTCGCCGACGGCGCCGAGAACCCCGGCGGCGGCGCCGCCGGAGAGGATGGTCGTCCAGGGTGCCTGGGGGAAGACGTCGCCGAGGACCGCCAGCGCGCCGGCGCATCCGCCGATGACGACCAGTACGAAGGTCCGTCGCCAGCGCAGGCGGAACCTGTTCCGGCCGGTTTCGTCCGCCCTGCTGTTCGCCGGCATCGGGACCCTTTATGCTCCTGTTCGTTCTGGCGCGGGCGCCGGTCCGGTGTGCCGCGGCCGGTCGCCCCGCTGGCGGGGAAACCGAGTTTCGGCCCCGCAGCGGCGGGTGTCCAGCCGCCGGAACCGTCCCGGTGGTGAATTCACCGATGCTTCACCTGCGGCCGGCGCGCGGCATTGCCGGGCACTGCGGGAATCCGCCGGCCCGCGGGTCCGCCAGAATCCTAGCCTTCCCGCGTTTCGGGACGATCTACTCGAACAGCCGGAAATCGGGAAGCGGAGGCGGAAAACCTGCGGCAACGTCGACCGCAGTGCCACCCCGTTGCGGCGATGACCTGCGGTTTTCCCACCGATCGCGGTAGTGCTGGCCGGAAGCGGCCATGCCGGCCCGCCCTGCCGCGGAAGGAACCGGAAGAACGTGCAGAAGCGCGCGAAGCGCCGAGCGGAACCGGGGCGGAGGTACCGGCAGAATCCGGAGAAGGGACTGGCGTTCGGGAAGTCGGGCGCCGCGCGGGTGATTCGCGCCGGCCGGGTCAAGGGATCCGCGAGTGGTCTACACCGCACTGCGCCGTAGAGGGGAAGAGGGAGGGCACCGGCCGGGCGGGCGGCCGGAGAGGCGGAATCGGTCCGGAGAAAGCCGCGAACAATACGGAGGCGGGCCGGCGGCCCGCCTCCGAAGACTTCGTGTCACCATCGCGGCTCGCTCAGTGAGCAGCCTCGTATTCAGCGACGATCTCAGCAGGAATACGCCCGCGGTCGTTTACCGACTTGCCGGCCTGCTTCGCCCACGACCGGATCTCAGCGGCCCGCCGACTGCTTCCGGCGCCTTTCCTGCGCCCCTGGCCCCTCCGGCTGGTCTGCGAGGTCTTGCGCGCACCACTCAAATACGGAGACAGCGCCTCGCGGAGCTTTTTGGCGTTGGCGGAACTGAGATCGATCTGATAGCTCTTTCCGTCGATGCCGAACTCGACCGACTCGTCGGCAGTGCCGCCGTCCAGGTCGTCCACGAGCAGGACTTCAACCTTCCGAGACATGTCGTTACCTCGATCTCCTCAATCAGCACTGGCGGATTCGCACCGTCGGTATCCACTATAGGAAATAACCCAAGAGAATCCAAACAGAGGGGGGCTTTACCTTTGTTTCCCCCTCGCTTTTCAGCTATTCCCGCCTTGATGGAGTGCACGGAAGGCGCGGTGTACACCGGTGTCGGCCGGTTTCACCGCTGTCCGCTGGTGTCCAGTCTTGTCCGACCGCGCCCGGATGCGGCCGACTGTCCCGCCGCACCCGCCCCTGGCATGCGCCGCCCGGTTTTTCGCGGTATCCCCGTCTTGCCGGATGGGCCGGATCCGGCCGTGCCCCGCGCTTGTCCGGCCGCCCGTGCCTTCGCCGGCGGTCTGCCGGGCGGCGCCGGCCACTGACCTGCCGGGCGCGCGGCGCGCTGCTGCGGAATCGCCGCCGCAAAGCGTCCCCGCGGGCAGCCGCGGCTTATTATCCTCTGATTACATGCCGACCATTGACCGCTCGTCGCCCATGCCGTTCTACCACCAGCTGAAGCAACTCCTGCTCGCAGAGATCGAACGGGAAGGGCTGGGGCCGGGCGACCGCATACCCGGCGACCACGAGCTGTGCCTGGCCTACGACGTCTCCCGCACCGTGGTGCGCCAGGCGCTGGCCGAACTGGAATACGCCGGCGTCGTCGAGCGCGTAAAGGGCCGGGGCACCTTCGTCGCCCCGCCCAAGGTCACCGAGGGCCTGGCGCAGTCGCTCACCGGGCTGTTCGAGGACGTGGCCGCACGCGGCTCCCACCTGCGCAGCCAGGTGCGCACGCTGGAGGAACGCCCCGCCGACTCCCAGGTCGCCGCCGACCTGGGCATCGAGGCCGGCGCACCGGTGATCCACCTGGAGCGGCTGCGCTTCGTCGACGGCCTGCCCTGGGTGCTGACCCTGACCCGGCTGCCGGCCGGCATCGCGCCGGGGCTGCTGGAGGAGGACTTCACCGAGCAGTCGCTCTATGCGCTACTGGAGGACAAGTACGGGGTGCGGTTGGAACGCGCACGCCGCACCATCGAGGCGGCGGTTGCGCACAACGCCCTGGCGAGCAGCCTCCAGGTCCCGGTCGGCGACCCGGTGCTCGTGCTGCGCAGTGTCAGCTCCGACCCGGCCGGAACCCCGGTCGAGAGCTTCGCGGCCTTCCACCGCGGCGACCGCAGCCGGATGGAGGTCGAACTGGCCCGCGGCCCGGCACCGGCGCGCAGCCCGATGATGGTCGTCACCGACTGAGCGCACCCGCCCCGCACCCCGCCGCATGCCGCCACGGGGTGATCCGTCCCACTCCAAGTATTGCTCTGCCTGTCATTACAGGACTAGCACTCATCCGAAATCTCGGCGCAGCAGGCCGGTAACCGCCCGTGTGCGGAACCGGCCGCCGCGGACCGGGCGCGGCCCCGTGATCCGGCCCATCGCCGCGAGGATCTCGGCCCGGTTGGCCGATCATCGGTCCGATCCGGGCCCGCGCCGGCGCGCCGCCCGCCTCTGCGGGAGGTGCCCGGTGATCGGGGGCACCGGAAGCGTGCTTGGGTTCGTCGGGGTCAGCACCGCGGGCTCGTCTATCCAGCGGGGCTTCTCCGGCCGGCGAGCGGCTGTTCGAGCGTTTCGTGGCCGATCTCACGGTCGGTGCCCGCACCGGCTCGCCGCGCGGGACCGGTGCGGTGCGGGCCGGGGTGCTGGAGGCGGGCATCGGCTACTGGTCGGTGACACCGTTCGAACGCCGGGCCCTCGCCGCCGTCGCCGCTGCACACAGCGCCACGGGCGCGCCGGCCACGGTCCACCTGGAACATGGCAGCGCCGCGTTCGAGGTGCTGGAGATCCTGGGCGCGCACAGGGCCGCGCCGGAGTCGGTGGCGCCGGCGCACATGGACCGCAACCCCGCCCCGGGGCTGCCCGCGGAACTGTGCGCGAGCGGGGCGTTCGTCGGCTACGACGGCATGGACCGGCACCGCGAGCGGCCCGACTCCGCCCTCATCGCGTGCCTGGTGGCCGTCGTCGACCAGGTCGGACCGGCACGTATCCTGCTGGGCGGCGACGTGGCCCCGGGGGATGCCGGGACTGGACCATCTGCCGCGCCGGTTCGTGCCACCGCTGGAGGCGGCTGCCGGGCCCGCGGCGGTGGCTGCGATGCTGGAGGGCAATCCGGCGGCGTGGCTGCGCTGGCGCCGCACCTAAAACCGCTGCACAGAAGCGGTGGGATGATGGGAGAAGAATGGCGTTGACGTCCGAGCCGACCGCGGTCCCGCGGCCGCAAGCGGTGCTGTGGGACATGGACGGCACACTGGTCGACTCCGAGCCGCTGTGGGGCATCGCCCTCGGCGAGGCGGCCACCGAGCTGGGCCGCCCCCTCGACGCTGAGGTCCGCGAGGCCATCACCGGCACCGACGACCGGACGACCATGCGCCTGCTGGCCCGCCACACCGGCGCCTCGCTCACCGACACCGAGCTGGATGCGCTGCACCAGCGGATCGTGGCCCGGGTGGGCGGCCTGCTGGAGGCGGAGGTCCCCGTACTGGAGGGCGCGTTGGAGGCGGTGCAGGGCCTGCGCGCGGCGGGGGTGCCGCTGGCGCTGGTGACCTCTTCGCCGCGGCGGGTGGCCGAGATCTCACTGGCGCAACTGGGGCGCAGCCTGTTCGACGCGGTGGTGACCGCCGAGGACGTCGCCGAGCGCAAGCCCGACCCCGAGCCCTACCTGCTGGCCGCCCGGATGCTCGGGGTGCAGCCGGAGAAGTCGTGGGCGGTCGAGGACTCCCCCAGCGGGGCGCTTGCCGCCGAGCGGGCGGGCTGCAGGGTGCTGCTGGCCCCGGGCGCCATAGCGGCGGCCCGCGGGCCGGGGCGCGTGGAGCTGGCGAAGCTGTCGGAGGTGCTGGCGGTGGGCGCCTGAGAACGCCGGCCGCCCGGCCGGTTGCTCACCCGGGGTGCCCGCCGCTGTCGCCGGTTCCGCCCGCGCCGCCGGTGCCGCTCTGGTAGACGAGGTCGGTGTAGTCGGGGTGGCGCTCGATCCAGCCCTTGACGAAGGGGCATACGGGCAGCACCGCGAGTCCGCGGCGGCGCACGTCGTCGAGCGCACCGCGCACCAACTCGCCGCCGACACCCTGCCCCTCGTACCCGGGGTCGACCTCGGTATGGGTCAACACCGCGAGCTCGTCGGTCAGTTGGTATTCGGCGAACCCGGCGACGGTGCCGCCGGTGCGCGCCTCGTAGCGCTTGCGTGCGGGAACGTCGGTGACTTCCAGGTCCATGGATCCTCACCCGGTCCTGTCGTAGGCGGTGCCGCGGTACCGCGGCGCGTTGGCGGTGCGCAGGGCGCCTGCGTGCGGTGGTGTACCGCGCCCTGCGTCTGCGCTTCCCTGCTGCCGCTGCCCGCAAAAGCCGGTGCGCAACGCGGCCCGGCGGCACGGACACGCCCCGGGCAAAATGAAGGAGGCGCCGCCGCAGCGGCGCCTCCCGCGGCCCCTCCCCTCCTTCAGGGCCGGCATCCGCGGGCCCGCCCCGGCGAGGGCGGACCGCGCTGGACCCATGATCGTTACTGCCCAGAAAAATAATACATACGCATCAAACTGCGCGATGGAACAGCAATGCCGCCAATCCCCGCAGACGGCGCGCCGGCCCGCCGCCGGACCCGCTCCCACCGCACCAACACACCAACGGCATTACCTGCTATCACTCCAAAGCGTTAATATCCGACCACGATGGGAATTCATGTGGTCGTGCCCGGAAAAACCGGAGCGGCCGGAGCACGGGCAGTGCCCACCACATCCGGCGGACCACGGCACCACGGAGCAGGCGTGAGCGGATCCCATGCGGCGGGCGGCGGCAACGGCGGCAACGGCGGCAACGGCGGCAACGGCGGCAACGGCGCAGATGTGATCGTCGCCGAGCACCGCACCACGCGCCGCGCGGTGCTGGCCGCGGCGCTGGGCAACGCCACCGAGTGGTACGACTTCGGTGTCTACAGCTACCTCGCGGTCGTCATCGGCGCCGTGTTCTACCCCTCGCAGACCCCGGCCGTGCAGCTCATCGCGACCTTCACCACGTTCGCGGCGGCCTTCCTGATCCGCCCGGTCGGCGGCATGTTCTTCGGTCCGCTGGGCGACCGGATCGGGCGCAAGCGCGTGCTGGCGGTCACCATGCTCATGATGGCGGCGGGCACCTCGGCCATCGGCCTGATCCCGTCCTTCGACACCATCGGAATCGCCGCGCCCGTGCTGCTGCTGACCGCCCGGCTGGTCCAGGGGTTCTCCACCGGCGGCGAATACGGCGGTGCCGCGACCTTCGTGGCCGAATACGCCCCGGACCGGCGGCGCGGCTTCCTGGCCTCGTGGCTGGAGTTCGGCACCGTCAGCGGCTACGTCAGCGGCGCGCTGCTGGTGACCGTGCTGAGCACACTCCTCGGCGACGACGCCATGCTGGCCTGGGGCTGGCGCGTCCCCTTCCTGGTCGCGCTGCCGCTGGGCGCGGTCGGGCTCTATCTGCGGCTGCGGCTGCAGGACACCCCGATGTTCGGCACCGCGGCCGCTTACGGCCCGGCCGCGGACAGCGCGGCCGCCACCGGCCGCAGCACTGCGGGCACCGGCGACTCCGGCAAGCGGCCCGGCCAGTTCCGCGCCACCATCGTCGAGCAGTGGCGGTCGCTGCTGCTGTGCGTGGGCCTGGTGCTGGTGTTCAACGTCAACAACTACATGACCACGTCCTACATGCCCACCTACCTCAGCGCCGAGCTGGGCTACAGCGCCACCCACGGCCTGCTCATGGCGCTGGCCGCCATGGTGCTGATGCTGGTGGCGGTCACCGGGGTGGGGCGGCTGAGCGACCGGTTCGGCCGCCGCCCGGTACTGATGTCGGGCAGCATCTGCTCGATCGTGCTGGCCCTGCCGGCGTTCTGGTTACTCCAGCTGGGTTCGGCGGCCGGTGTGCTACTGGGGATGGCGGTGCTCGCGCTGGTGCTCGTGCACTTCTCCGGCACCGCGCCGGCGAGCCTGCCGGCGTTCTTTCCCACGCGGGTGCGCTACGGCGCGCTGGCCATCGCGTTCAACGTCTCCGTCGCCGTGTTCGGCGGCACCACCCCGCTGGTGGCCGAGGCGCTGGTCGATGCCACCGGCAACCCCTATGCTCCGGCGCTGCAGCTGATGGCGGCGGGCGCGGTGGGCGCGGTGACCGTCGCGCTGATGCGCGAGACGGCCAACCGCCCCCTGCCCGGCGCCCGCGCGTCGGTCACCCCGGGCGAGACACCGCGTCCGGACTCCGGCCCCGGCTGAACCGCTGAGCCGCTGCGCCACCGGCCGCCGCAGCCGCCGCCGGCCGCGGCGGCCGGTGGCGCTGCAGGTCGGCCCTGCCCCTGCTAGCGCCGCCAGTCGGGGCGGACGCTGCCGCGGGAGGCCCGGCGGCCGCTGCTCTTGCCCTGCTGCTTCTCGCGGATGCGCATCGTCAGCTTGATCGGGCTGCCCTCGAAGCCGAAGTCCTCGCGCAGGCGGCGTTCCAGGAACCGGCGGTAGTTGTCCTCCAGGAACCCGGTCGTGAACAGCACGAACTGCGGCGGCCGGGCGTCGGCCTGGGTCGCGAAGAGGATCTTGGGCTGCTTGCCGCCGCGGACCGGGGGCGGGGTGGCCGCGACGATCTCCTTGAGCCAGCTGTTCAGGCGGCCGGTGGAGATGCGGGTGTCCCAGCCGGCCAGGCTCGCCTCCAGCGCGGGCACCAGCCGCTCCACGTGCCGGCCCGACTTGGCGGAGATGTTGACGCGCGGCGCCCAGGAGACGCGCGAGAGCTGGCGGTCGATCTCCTTCTCCAGGTAGTAGCGCCGCTCCTCGTCGAGCGTGTCCCACTTGTTGAACGCCAGGACCAGTGCGCGGCCCGCCTCGACAGCCTGCTCCACGACGCGGATGTCCTGCTCGGCGAGCGGTTCGCTGACGTCCATCAGCACCACGGCGACCTCGGCCCGCTCCAGCGCCGAGGCGGTGCGCACCGTGGCGTAGTAGTCGGCGCCCTGCAGCGACCGGAAGCGGCGGCGGATGCCGGCGGTGTCGATGAACATCCACGGGCGCCCGCCCAGCTCCACAAGCTCGTCGACGGCGTCGCGGGTGGTGCCGGCCGCGGAGTCGACGACGACGCGGTCCTCGCCGGCCATCCGGTTGAGCAGGCTGGACTTGCCGACGTTGGGCCGGCCGACCAGCGCGATCCGGCGCGGCGCGTTCTCGGAGTCGTCCTCGCCCTGGGGTGGCGCATCGGGCAGCGCGGTGGTGACGGCGTCGAGCATGTCGCCCGTCCCGCGCCCGTGCAGGGCGCTGATGGGGAACGGCTCCCCCACGCCGAGGTTCCACAGCTCCAGGGCACCGGCTTCCTGGAGTTCGCCGTCGACCTTGTTGGCGGCGAGCACGACGGGTTTGCTGGTGCGGCGCAGCACCCGGACGACGGCTTCGTCGGCGTCGGTGATGCCCACGGTCGCGTCGACGACGAACACGATGGCGTCGGCGGTCCGGGCGGCGTACTCGGCCTGGCCGGCCACCATGCCCGCGAGCCCGGAGGCACCGGTCTCCCAACCGCCGGTGTCGACCAGGGTGAACTGCCGCCCTTGCCACACGGCGTCGTAGGCGACGCGGTCGCGGGTGACACCGGGCACGTCCTCGACGACCGCCACCCGGCGGCCCAGGATGCGGTTCACCAGGGAGGACTTGCCGACGTTGGGCCGGCCGACCACGGCGACGACGGGCTGGACCCCGACGTCCTCGGTCTCCTCGCCGGCGCCTTCCGGGAAGTCATCGCGGGCAGGGTTGTAGTCATTCATTGCTTCGCTCCCGGTTTCACCGCTCCGCGCGCCCAGGATGATGCGTGCCGCGGAGCGGAATGAAGGGCCGCGCCCGCGTATCGGGGCACGGCGGTCCGGCCGGTGCCGCCGCCGACGCGCTGCGTCCGGTCGGCCGGCTCCGGCCCAGGGTCTTTCATATATCTAGGGCCGCTGTCCGGCGGTTCCGGCAGGCGGGTGCCTCCGCCCGCCGATCGCCTGCTGCTTCTGGTTGTCCGGATCGGCGTGCCGCCGCTTGCCGCACGCCGCCACCCGGCCGTTCGGCCCCGCCCGCAGGCCCGCGGACCGGCCGGGTCGGCCGCTGGCCGCCCAGCCGCCTAAATCGCCGCGGAGCTCTCGGCCCGCTCGGCCGCCGCGACCGCCCGGTCGATGAGACCGGCCACGATCGCCACGACCTCGTCGAGCCCCAGGCCGGTGGTCTCCAGCTCCAGGGCGTCGTCGGTGCGGGTCAGCGGGGAGTCGGCGCGGCTGGAGTCGAGCAGGTCGCGCCGGGCGAGGTCGGCCTGGGTGGCGGTGACGTCGGTCCCGCGCACTTCGCCGCTGCGCCGGTGCGCCCTGGCCTCGGCGCTGGCGGTCAGGTAGATCTTGACCGGCGCATCGGGGGCGACAACGGTGGTGATGTCGCGCCCCTCGACAACGATGCCGGCGGTTCCACCGGTCCGGCGGCGGGCTTGGGCGATGATGGCGCGCTGCATCGCGACCAGCCGCTCGCGTACAGCCGGCACCGCGCTGACGGCGCTGACCTGCGCGGTGACCTGCTGTGTGCGGATCTCACGGGCAACGTCCGTGCCGTCCACGTGGACCGTGGGAGCGGCGGGATCGGTACCCATGCTGATGTCCGGGCGCCCGGCCGCTTCCGCGACGGCTGCCGCGTCGTCGACGTCGACCCGGTGTTGCTGCATCCACCAGGTCATGGCCCGATACATCGCCCCGGTGTCGAGGTACCACAGACCGCGTGCCGAGGCCGCGCCCTTGGCCGTGCTGGATTTGCCCGACCCGGAGGGACCGTCGATGGCGACGACGATGCCCTCAGCGCTGTCCTGCCCGCTCACGTGGTGCTCTCCTTGGGGTGTACTGCATCCATCTCGTCTCAACGGTTCAGCCTACAGGCGCCCGCGCACGGTCGGCACCGCCGAGCAGCGGACCCGCCCCACCGGGTGCTCACGCGTGCACCGAATAGCCGCGTTCGGTGAGCACCCGTGCGAGGTGATCGGCGGACTCGGGCAGCACCGACAGCTGGGCCACCCCCAGCGGCAGGCCGAACGAGTGGTCCAGGCGCAGGTCCTCGATGTTGACTCCGGCCTCGCCGGCGGCGAGGAACAGCCGCCCCAGCGAGTTCGGCTCGTCGGGGATGAGCACCGGCACCACCGCGTACTCGGGTGCGCGGCGGGCGCCGTGCTTGCCGGGGACGCGGTGGTGCCCCCGCACCCCGCGTTCCAGCAGACCGGTGACGGCCTCGGGCCGCGCCCCGCCGCCCGGGTCGGCTTCGCGCAGCGCCGCGGCCGAGGCGGCGAGGTCGGCGGCGACGGCCTCCAGGACCTCGGCGACCGGGCCGCCGTTGTGGCCGAGGATCTCCCACCACAGCCGAGGATCGCCCCCGGCGATGCGGGTGACATCGCGCACGCCCTGCCCGGCCAGCGACAGTGCGGTGTCGTCGCCCTCCAGCAGCCGCGCCGCAACGGCCGCCGCGGCGACGTGCGGGGCGTGCGAGACCAGGGCGACGGCGCGGTCGTGGGCGGCGGCGTCGATGGGCACCGCCTCAGCGCCGCACAGCCGGATCAGATCGCCCACGGCGGCCACCGCCTGGGGGTCGGCCTTGCCCGTGGGGCACAGCGCCCAGGAGCGCCCGAGGAACAGGTCCGAGCGGGCGGCGCTGGGGCCGCTGCGTTCGCCGCCGCCCATCGGGTGGCCGGGGACGAAGGTGGACATGTCGCAGCCGGCGGTCTCGGCGGCGCTGACCACGCTGTGCTTGACGCTGGCGGCGTCGGTGTAGACGTGGGCCAGGCCGCGGTCCTGGGCGCCGCGCAGCACGGCGGCGATGGCCGAAGGCGGTGCGGCGATGACGGCGATGTCGGCGGGGCGGTCGGGGGCGCCCGCGCCGAGCGGGGTGCCGGCGCCCAGTTCGCAGGCCATGCGCAGGGCCGCGGGATCGGGATCGCTGAGGGCGACCTCGGTGCCGTGCTCGCGCAGCGCGAGCGCGATCGAGGTGCCGATCAGCCCGGCGCCCACGATCACCGCTCGTTCGATCCTGCCCACGCCGCTCCCCTGTTCCCTGTCCGCTTCTACCGGTCGCTGTCCGAGGTCCGTTCGATGGTGCCGGTGCAACTGCGCTTGCCTGCCGCTGCCGGCGTGCCCGGTGCGCCGCGGCGCACCGGGCGTAGGGGTGCGCCTGCGCCGCCGGGCCGCCCGGAGGTCCGGGCCGGCGCCGGCGGTGCCGCGGTACATGCCGTCTCTCCAGCGTAGGCCACCCGCCGGATGCCCGGCGGCGGCTACTGGGCGATGTCCATCCGCAGCGCCTGGGCGCCGCGCAGGTAGACATGGTGCAGCTCGGAACGCGATTTCGCGGTTTCGACGTGGGCCATCAGCCGGACGACGCGCGGCAGGGCGTGCGGGACGGCGATCTCGGTGGCGCACATCAGCGGGACGTCGGTGAATCCGAGCTTGCGCGCCGCCAGCGCCGGGAATTCGGAGGTGAGGTCGGGGGTGACGGTGAACAGCACGCTGATCATGTCGTCGGCGGTCACCTCGTTGCGCTGGAGCACCTCCGACACCAGCTCCGCGGTGGCTTCCAGGATGAGATCGCGCTCATCGGCCTCAACCTGCACCGCGCCCCGGATCGCTCGTACTGCCACTGTCGCCCGCCCTTCGGTCCTGAAGATGGGCCCCCGCCCGCAGTGCGGGCCGCAGGCGGGGGTCCCGTCGCTGGTTACATTCCTGCGGCAGTGTAGAGCTCGCTGACCTCGCTGGAGGTCAGGGCCCGCATCGTGCCCGGCTTGAGGGTGTTGATCCCGACCGGACCGATCTGCGTGCGGGCGAGGTCGACCACCGGGCAGTCGACGGCGTCCAGCAGCCGGCGCACGATGTGCTTGCGGCCCTCGTGCAGCTTGACCTCAAGCAATGCCCGCGGTTCGCCGTTTTCGACGATCCGGAAGGAGTCGACCTTCACCGGGCCGTCGTCGAGCTCGATACCCGCGCGGATGTCGCGGGCCACCGTGCGCGGAACCGGCCCGGGCACCTTGGCGAGGTAGGTCTTGACCACCTGGTAGCGCGGGTGGGTCAACCGGTTGGCCAGCTCGCCGTCGTTGGTGAGCAGGATCAGGCCCTCGGTCTCGGTGTCGAGCCGGCCCACGTGGAACAGGCGCTCGTCGGTCTGCCCAGTGTAGTCGGCCAGCGTGGGCCGGCCCTCGGGGTCGGACATGGTGCTGACCACGCCGCGGGGCTTGTGCAGCGCGAAGTACAGCTTGTCGGGCGAGACGACCACACGCATGTCGTCGACCCGGATCTCGGACTTCTCGGTGTCGACGCGGGCGCCGAACCGGCGCACGATGTGGCCGTCGACACTGACCCGGCCGGCCACGATCAGTTCCTCGCTGGCGCGCCTGCTGGCCACACCCGCCTGGGCCAGGGCCTTCTGCAGCCGGATGCCGCCGGGAACGTCCTTGTAGGCGTCGCGGTCGTCGCCGGGCTTGTCCTCGTCGCGGGGGTCGTACTCCGAACGCAGCGTCTTCAGCCGCGAACGGGCCGCCGGGGAAAGCTCCTGCTCGGCGCGGCCCCCGCCGCGGGGCACGTTGCTGTCGCGGAACTCGCGGGCCGCGGGACGGCGGCCGGCGGCACGGAAACCGCCGCCGCGTTCTTCGCGCCGGGAGTACACGCGCGAGGACGGGCGCTCGGCACGCTCGCCGCCGCGCTCCGCGCGGTCGTCGGAGCGCCTGCCGCGGGCCGAGCCCGCCGCTGCGCCACTGCCGGAACCGCGCGCCGCACCGCGCCCGCCCTTGCGGTCGTCCGTGCCCTGCCTGCGGTCGGCACCGGGCCGGTTCTTCCGGTCGTCGCCGCTCTTGCGGCCCTGGCCGGCGCGTTCGCCGGAACCGGACCGCTGCGACGGACCGGCGGAGCGGGAGTTCTCGGCACGCTCACCCGAACCCGACCGCTGGGCCGGGCGCTCCGAGCGGGATTTCTCCGAGCGCCGCACAGGGTCGCGCTCGCTGGTGCCGCCGGACTGCGCGCGCCCGGGACGGGCGGTGCCCTGCCGGCGGCCGCGGCCGGGGTCGCGGTCATCGCGGTGCACGATGCGGGGCCG
>NZ_BAAGYZ010000024.1:0-26408 GCF_054778995.1 Streptomonospora sediminis | reverse complement strand
GCGCCCGCAGCCTGCGCCCGCGCCGCCTCCGCCGCCGCCCGCACCCGAGCCGGTGCGCGAAGACCCGCCGCCGCGGGCCGAGGCCGCCGACCCGGCTCCCGCTCCGCCGCCCGAGCCCGAACCCGAGCCCGTCCGTGCGGCCCAGCCCGAGCCGGCCGAGGAGCCTGAGCCCGAACCCGACGACACCGACCGGGCCCGCAACATCCGCCCTGTCGGCGAAAACGACTACGGCGAGGTCCGCGGCACCGGGACCGACGGCTCGTACTCGCGTTCGAGCGAGGTCCCCACGCCGCGGCGCCGGGTGGTCTTCGACGACCCCGACGATCTGGACGTCCCGGATTTCCTGAAGTAGCACTGCCGGAAAACGCGGCATTCGAGCGTACCGGCGGCGGGCCCACCCGCCGCCGGTACGCTTTTTCGCGTCCCCTCGACCCCTGCGGAAATGCGAGGAACCGCGCACACGATGAGTGCCGTGATCGAGTTGGGCCCGGGAGTCCGGGCCGCCTTCACCCAGCGCTACGACGGCGGGGTGAGCGCTCCGCCGTTCGACAGCCTCAACCTCGGCCGCGGAGTCGACGACGACCCCGGCGCGGTGGCCGAGAACCGCCGCGCGGCCGCCGCGCGGCTCGGCTTCGGCGCCGAGCGCGTGGTGTGGATGGACCAGGTGCACAGCGCCGATGTGGCCGTGGCGGACGGCCCCGGAAATGCCGGGCGGGTCGACGCGGTCGTGGCCGAGCGCGCTGACCTGGTGCTGGCTGCGCTGGCCGCCGACTGCCTGGTGGTACTGGCCGCCGATACCGAAGCCGGGATCATCGGCGCCGCCCACTCGGGGCGCTTGGGCACCGCGGCGGGCGTGGCGCCTGCAATGGTCGCGGCGATGGCGCGGCTGGGCGCCCAGCCCGCCCGCATCAGCGCGCTGCTGGGCCCGGCCATCTGCGGCGCCTGCTACGAGGTCGGGCCCGAGGCCCAGGAACAGGTGACCCGCAACGTTCCCGAGGCGGCCAGCCGAACGCGCCGCGGTACCGCGGGCATCGACATGCGCGCCGCGGTAACCGCCCAACTGCGGGCGGCCGATGTCGGCCACGTCACTTCCGACGACCGCTGCACCTTGGAGAGCCCCGAACTTTTCTCGCACCGCGGCGACGCGCCGACCGGCCGGTTCGCCGGATACGTGTGGCGGCAGCCGTGAGCGCCGCCGAATCCGCAGCGCCCGGATCCGGCTCCGGCGACGGCGCCCGGCGCCGCGAGCAGCTCCGCGCCAACCTGCGGGACCTGCGCGAACGTGTCGGCGCGGCCTGTGCCGCAGCCGGGCGCAGCCCCGAAGATGTGACGATCATCGCGGTGACCAAGACGTTCCCGGCCTCCGACGTGCGGATTCTGGCGGAACTCGGTGTCGCCGACGTGGGCGAGAACCGCGACCAGGAGGCGGCGCCCAAGGCAGCCGAATGCGCCGGGTTGGGGCTGCGCTGGCACTTCGTCGGGCAGTTGCAGTCCAACAAGGCCCGCTCGGTGGCCCGCTACGCCGATATGGTCCACTCGGTCGACCGCGCGCGGCTCGCGGCCGCGCTGGGCGCGCGCGCCCGCGCCGAGGGGCGCGAACTCGACTGCCTGGTCCAGGTCGACCTCGACCCCGATTCGGCGGCCGGCGTGCTGGGCCCCCGCGGCGGGGCCGATCCGGCGGACGTTCTGGGGGTCGCCGATGCGATCGCGGCCGAGGACGGTCTGCGCGTGGGCGGGGTCATGGCGGTGGCACCGCGCGGCGGCGACCCGGCCGATGCCTTCGAACGTCTGAATACGGTCGCCGCCGAGGTCCGGGATCGCTACCCTCGGGCGGAGGTGATATCAGCGGGGATGAGCGGCGACCTGGAACAGGCCGTCGCCCAGGGTGCGACACACCTGCGTGTGGGCACGGCGTTGCTCGACTACCGCCGCCCGAACGTGGGGTAATGTCCCCACATGGACCTTGGCGCCCATCTGTCGAGTTCGCCCACCTGGCGGACCTGGGCCAACATGGACTGAGTCATCTGCGGTGCCGCACCACAGGGACGACGGAGGACAAGAGATGGCCGGCGCGATGCGCAAGATGGCGGTCTACCTCGGCCTCGTGGAGGACGACCGCTACGATCACCGCTATGCGGACGAATATGATGACTTCGACGACTTCGACGAAGGCGTTGAGGGCCGGCGCGACCGGGATCTCGACCATCAGGGCGGCGACCCCCGTGCCGACTCCGTGACGGATGTGGACGACTACACAATGTCTCCTGCCGAGAGGCGCATTCCGTCTCCCAGCACCCCCGCTACCGCAGACCTTGCGCGCATCACTACGCTGCACCCGCGGACCTACAACGAAGCGCGTACTATCGGAGAGCATTTCCGGGAAGGTATACCGGTGATCATGAACCTGACCGAGATGGTCGACAGCGACGCCAAGCGGCTGGTCGACTTTGCGGCGGGCCTGATCTTCGGTCTGCATGGCAGTATCGAGCGCGTGACCAACAAGGTGTTCCTGTTGTCCCCGGCTAACGTAGAGGTGACTGCTGAAGACAAAGCACGCATAGCTGAGCGAGGGTTCTTCAATCAGAGTTAGATCATCACTGATGTCCAGAGATTGGGTCGGGGAACGACCGTGAGTATCGTCCAGTCCGTCGTCATCATCCTGCTGAACCTCTTCATGGTGGTGCTGATCGCGCGGCTCGTCTTTGAACTCGTACAGTCGTTCGCCCGCTCGTGGCGACCGAGCGGGTTCGTGCTGATACTTGCGGAGACCGTCTACACAATCACCGACCCGCCCTTGAGGTTCTTGCGTCGGTTTATCCCGCCCGTGCGTCTGGGGGGTGTGGCGCTGGACCTGAGCTTCACAGTCCTCTTCCTCTTCGTGGTGATCCTGCTCCAGATCGTAAGTTCGATCTCGTTCATCTAGAAGGTCACAGATGTCGGAAAGGTAAGCCCTGGTTTCGATATGTGGCCTTGGTCATGATCTGGATTGCCGTTAGGTCACGATCAGGTAGCGTCCCTACGGACACAGGCCAAGCGCGCCAAGGAGACGAACATGCCGCTGACACCCGCGGATGTGCGGAATAAGCAGTTCAGTACCACCCGGCTCCGGCCGGGATACGACGAGGAAGAGGTCGACGCTTTCCTCGACGAGGTCGAGACCGAGCTCGACCGCCTGATCCAGGAGAACGAGGAACTGCGCGGCAAGCTCGCGGAGTGCCTGCGCGGCAAGGTGCCCAACGCGGGTATGCAGGACTTCCAGCAGCAGCCCCAGCAGGAGCAGCAGCTCCCGCCCGAGCCGCCCCCGCAGCCCGAGCCGCAGGTGCGCCAGGAACCGCAACCGCAGCCCCAGGCCCAGCCGCAACAGCAGCCGCAGCCTCAGCAGCAACCGCAGCAGCCGCCGCTGGAACAGCAGATTCCGGCCATGGCCGCCAACATGGGCCTGCCCGGTTCCGAAGAGAACATGGACACCGCCGCCCGGGTGCTGGCACTGGCGCAGCAGACCGCTGACCAGGCGATCTCCGATGCCCGCCGCGAGGCCGACGAAACCCTCGGCCGCGCCCGCCACGAGGCCGACGACATCCTGGGCAAGGCCCGCCGCCAGGCCGAGCAGATCGTGAACGAGGCCCGCGCCCGCTCCGAGAACCTCGACCGCGACGCCCAGGAGCGCCACCGCCAGGTGATGGGCTCGCTGGTGCAGCAGCGCGAAGAGCTGGAGCACAAGGTCGCCGGGCTCAAGGACTTTGAGCGCGAGTACCGCAGCCGCCTGAAGGACTACTTCGAGCGCCAGCTGCGCGAGCTCGCCGACGGTGCCAACGAGCACAACTCCGGCCAGCAGCAGAACCCCAACACCACCGGCGGGTTCCAGACCATGGCCCCCAGCGGCGGAAACCCGGGTATGCAGCCGGCCGGTCCGGGCAACGGCGCGCCCTCGGGCAACCCCTTCGCCCAGCCCGAGCCCGCCCAGCACGGCGGATACCACCCTGGCGAGGCCCCCCACGAGCGTCGCTGATGATGACGGCGGACGGCAGCGTTTCCGGCGAGCCGGTACCGGCTGCGGCAGGGCCGTGCAGCGGCACGGCAGCACATAACAGAACCCTTGAGTGAAGGCTCTTCCTTTCCGTGTTCATCCTCAGCCTCGCCACTGTGGTGGCGGCTCTGGCGGTCATCGCCTTCGGGGTGGTGTTCGCCGAGACGATGTTGGTCTACATCGCCCTCGGACTGGGCGGCCTCGGTGCGATACTGCTCGTTGCCGAGGCGGTGAGATCACGCGCTTACCTGGATCTGGGTCTCGGGAGGGAACCAGCGGCCGGCGATGCCGGCGCCCAACAGCAGCGGGCTTGGACGGACGGTTTGGGGAAGGCGTCCGTCCCCGCCCCGGCTGTGTCCGGCGCAACGGCGGGACCGGCCGCGCAGCGCAGCCACGGCACCGAGGGACCGCGGCAGTCCGTGCCCGCGCCGGCTCAGCAGCCGGGGCGGGCAGCAGCGTCCGGGCAACCGCCCCCGCAGCAGCAGGGCGGACCCGGCGCCGTACCGCAGCGCCCTGCCGAGCAGACGGCCGAACCAGCCGGTCTTGCCGGCCTGGTCGGCACGGACCAAACTGCGCAGCCGGGACACCCCCGGCAACCGGGCGAATCCGCGCCCGAACCATCGGAGCGCGCCGCCCAGCAGGATCAGCAGGCATCTGCGGCAGTGCCCGAACAGCCCGAACAGTCAGAACACCCCGATCAGCCCGCCGGCTCCGAACCGGGACCGGCCAAGACCGTCCGGCCCCAGCCGCAGCGGCCGGTCCGGCCGCGCATCAGCCGTGTCACCGACCGGCCCGAGCCGGGCACATCGGGCGCAACCCCAGCGGCGGCAGCGGCAGCGGCCGAGCCTCCAGCGGAACCCGCGGCAGCCGAGGAGCCCCCGCAGCCCGAGACCGCCGCGGCCCCCGCGAACGAGCCGGATACAGCCGACCACGGCGCCGCCGAACCCGAGCCATCGGTCGAGGCCGCGACCGCGTCCGAGCCTGCTCGCGCACCGGAGACCGAACCGCCCGCGGGCGCCACCGGGGCGGCCGACGAATCCGACCGCGACCTCTCCTTCAGCGCCTTCGTTGACGGACTGACTCCCGATACGGAAGCCGCCGAGGACGACGCCGAGGCCGGGCCTGCCCTCGAACAGGAGCTTCCGGAGCCCGAACCCCTCCCCGAGTGGAACACCGCCCCGCAGCCTGACGCCCCGGACCGTACCGAACCCGTAATCGAGCGCCCCGACCTGCGCGCCGCCACGGCCACCGAGGAAGAGGCCGCAGACGGCACCGCGGCGGAGGAGGAAGCCGCGGAGGCGGAGGGGACCGCGGACGACGGAGCCGAGGCCGATAAGCCCGCGGAGCCGGAGCAGCCGGAGCCCGAGGCAGCGGAATCCGGCTCCGAGGACATCAGCGCGACCCAACACCGCCCCACCGACGACGAGGACCGTTCCTAAGCCGGCCTCCGGTGGATCGATCACCCCTGGAGAAGCCGACCCGCACGCAGGTCCGGTGGGTGGCCGGTGCCATGGCGACCGGTGCGTTCGGGAACCGGGTCGGACGCGGGTCCGCTCGGCGGCCTTGCCCGCGGCCGGCAACAGGTGGCCTGGGCTGAAAAGCAGCGGCAACGGCCGCGGGCGGCGGGGGCGGGTGGTCAGCGGTCCCGCCCGAAGCGGGCCGGGGCGGGCGGCGCACCGACCCTGCGGAGATGCCCAGATCCGGCGCCGGATCTGGGCATTTCAACAATGATCATCGCCGGAAACCCGACATAACGGGCGCACGGCCACCTGCCGCTTTTTCACCGCAGATCACTCGCCGCCCGGCAGACCACAAGGCCGTAGAGCGGACCGCTGCCGCCCCGCTGCAGAGCGCACCGGCCCGGCGGGCTGCGCTGTGCAGTCCGCCGGGCCGGGGGTGGTGCTGCGTGCGTGCGGTCAGGCTTGCTGCTGCGCGGCCCGGTCGGCGGCCTTGCGGAGGTGGACGGTCACACCGAACTCCTCCGAGGCCACAGTGTGGGTGGGATCGCCGGCCTGCGGGCTGCCTTCGGTGAAGGCCACGGCCAGTACCTCACCCGCGATCGTGCGCTCGTGTTCGCGCAGCGCCTGCGCGGTGACGGGCTCGCTCGCCGACCACCACAAGTCGATCCGGTCGGAGATCTCCAGGCCGCTGGATTTGCGGGCATCCTGGACCAGGCGGATCAGCTCGCGGGCCAACCCCGCGCGCTGCAGCTCCGGAGTGATCTCCAGGTCCAGCGCCACCGTCTCGCCGCCCTCGGCCGCCACCGTCCAACCCTCGCGGGGCTGCTCGCTGACCAGCACCTCCTCGGCGCTGATCTCGACCTGCTCGCCTTCGACCGCGACGTGGGCCCAACCCTTCGAGCGGACCTGCTCGACCAGCTCCCGGGCGTCGGCCGCGCCGATTGCCGCGGCCACCAGCGGGGTGCGCTTGGCGAAACGCTTGCCCAGCGCGCGGAAGTTCGGCTTGACCGTGTGCTCGACCAGGTCCCCGCCGACCGACGAGAGCGGGTCGAGCTGCTGCACGTTCAGCTCTTCGGTGATCTGCGCGCGCAGCTGTTCCGGCAGCCGCTCGAAGCCGGCGGCGCCCACCAGCACCCGCGACAGCGGCTGGCGCGTGCGCACACCCGAGTCCACCCGCGCCGCGCGCCCCAGCTCCACGATCCGGCGCACCAGCGCCATCTGCTCCGACAGCTCGGTGTCGATCAGGTCCTCGCGCACCGCCGGCCAGCTCGCCAGGTGCACCGACTCCGGCGCATCGGGCCGCCGCAGCGCCGCCCACACGTGGTCGGTGATGAAGGGGACCACCGGCGCCATCGCGAGCGTCAGCGACTCCAGCGCCTCGAACAGGGTCGCGAACGCGGCGGCGCCCTCGGGCGTGTGCGCGCCGGCCCAGAAGCGGCGGCGCGAACGGCGCACGTACCAGTTGGACAGGTCGTCGACGAACGAGGTCAGCAGCCGTCCGGCCCCGGCGGTGTCGAACCGGTCCAACGCCTCGCCGACACCCTTGACCACCCGGTTCAACTCGGACAGCAGCCACCGGTCCAGCAGCGGCCGGTCGGCAGGGTCGGGCACCTGCTGGAGCATGCCGTGGTTCCAGGTGTCGCCCGTGCCTGCGTAGAGGGTGAAGAAGGAGACCGTGTTGTAGTAGGTCAGCAGCACCTTGCGGACGATCTCCTCCAGCGCCTCGTGCCCAACGCGGCGCGGCATCCACGGCGACCCGCTGGCGGCCATGAACCAGCGCAGCGCGTCGGCGCCGTGGCGCTCCATGACCTCCATGGGTTCGAGGATGTTGCCCAGGTGCTTGCTCATCTTGCGGCCGTCCTCGGCGAGGATGTGGCCCAGGCACACCACGTTCTCGTAGGAAGAGCGGCCGAAGACCAGGGTGCTGACCGCCATCATCGAGTAGAACCAGCCGCGGGTCTGGTCGATGGCCTCGCAGATGTACTGGCCGGGGAAGTTCGCCTCGAACGCCTCGGCGTTGCGGTGCGGCGCGCCCCACTGCGCGAACGGCATCGCACCCGAGTCGAACCACACGTCGATGACCTCGGGAACCCGCTGGGCGGTGCCGCCGCATTGGGGGCAGGCGAAGGTGATGTCGTCGACGTAGGGCCGGTGCGGATCCAGCGCTGTGAGGTCCTGGCCGGCCAGCTCACCGAGTTCGCGCAGCGAGCCCACGACGGTCTGGTGCTCGTCGGGGCAGAACCACACCGGTAGCGGCGTGCCCCAGTAGCGGCTGCGCGACAGCGCCCAGTCGATGTTGTTGCGCAGCCACTCGCCGTAGCGCCCCTCTTTGACGTTGTCGGGGAACCAGTTGGTGCGGGCGTTCTGCTCCAGCAGCTCGTCCTTGATCGCGGTGGTCTTGATGTACCAGGACGGCAGCGCGTAGTAGAGCAGCGGCGTGTGGCAGCGCCAGCAGTGCGGGTAGCTGTGCTCGTAGGGCTGGTTGCGCAGCAGCAGGCCGCGGGCCTGCAGATCGGCCACCAGCGCTTCGTCGGCCGTCTTGAAGAACTGCCCGCCCATCAGGTCCAGCCCGGCCTCGAATGTGCCGTCCGCACGCACCGGGTTGACCACGGGCAGGTCGTAGGCGCGGCAGACCGCCATGTCGTCGGCGCCGAAGGCGGGCGATTGGTGGACCAGGCCGGTGCCGTCCTCGACGGTCACGTAGTCGGCCAGCACGATGAAGTGCGCGGGCTCGTCGAACGCGACCAGCTCGAAGGGGCGCTGGTAGGTCCAGCGCTCCATCTCGGCGCCCTCGAAGCGCTCGCCCGTCAGCGTCCAACCCTCGCCCAGCGCGGCCTCGACCAGCGGCTCGGCGACCAGCAGCCGCTCGGTGCCGTCGGTGGCCACCACGTAGGCGACATCGGGGTGCACCGCGACCGCGGTGTTGGAGACCAGGGTCCAGGGCGTGGTGGTCCACACCAGCAGCGACGTGGGGCGTGCCGGGTCGGCGAGCGGCCCGGACGTAACAGGGAAGCGCACGTACACCGAGGGGTCCACGACGGTCTCGTAGCCCTGCGCCAGCTCGTGGTCGGAGAGCGTGGTGCCGCAGCGCGGGCAGTAGGGGCTGATGCGGTAGTCGCGCACCAGCAGACCCTTGCTCCAGATGGCTTTCAGCGCCCACCACACCGACTCCACGTACTCGGGGTCCATGGTGCGGTAGGCCTCGTCCATGTTCACCCAGTAGCCCATGCGCTCGGTCATGGCGGTGAACGCGCCGACGTTGCGCAGCACCGACTCGCGGCAGCGGGCGTTGAACTCGGCGACGCCGAACTCTTCGATGTCCTTCTTGCCGCTGAGTCCCAGCTCCTTCTCGACCGCGACCTCGACGGGCAGGCCGTGGCAGTCCCAGCCGGCCTTGCGGTCGACGTGGTAGCCGCGCATGGTCTTGAAGCGGGGGAAGACGTCCTTGAACACCCGCGCCTCGACGTGGTGCACGCCGGGCTGGCCATTGGCGGTGGGCGGGCCCTCGTAGAAGACCCAGTTGGGGCGGCCCCGCGACTGCTCCAGAGAGCGTTCGAAGATCTTCTGCTCCGACCAGCGGCGGAGCACCTCGTGCTCGGCGGCGGGCAGGTCGATCTGGGCGGGCAGGGCGGGGAAGGCGCGTGCGGCGTTGCCGTCGGGCATCGGGTCTACCTCTCATCAGGGCAGCGGTTGTCCTGATGGAGGGACGAGGCGTGCCCCGCGGTACCACCCTCCTTGGGCAAGGCGGGCCGGCCGCCTTGTTCCCCTCTTCGTTGCCTGGCTGCCGGGTCTACTGGGCCGCGCGCCGCGCGGGCGCCGGGCCGTTCTTCCGGCGGCTCCGGGGTGATTTTCGCGGCGGGCATGCCCCCGGGCTTCCACCGTCCCCGGGTCGCTTTGGGCTGTGTCCGGCGGTACTGGTCCCCATCAACGCCTTGCCGTGTACCGAGGATAGCCCACGCGGGGTGCTGCGTGCGGTCCCTTGCCCGCCCGTCGCCCTCCACCACCCTCAATCGCGACGCTGCGCGTCCGGCCTTTTCCAGCGTCGCCCTCCACCACCCTCAATCGCGACGCTGCGCGTCCGGCCTTTTCCAGCGTCGCCCTCCACCACCCTCAATCGCGACGCTGCGCGTCCGGACAGGGCGCCCCTGTTCCTGTTGTGAACCGCCGGCCCGGGCATACTTGCCTCCCGGGCCCCGAGGCGGCCTTGCCGAGCGGCAGGGTGCGGCGGGGCGATTGCGACGATCGATGAGAGGGGCGCACGTGGCTGCGACCGACCAGGGGGGCGCCGTTCTGGTGACGCTCTCCGAACGCGACGACGCCGACGAGCTGGCCGAGCAGCTCGTGGACCAGGGCTACGAACCCTGCACGGTGCACCGCGACATGCTGGCGGGGGAGGACGACGCAGAGGACGCCGACTGGGTGATCGAGGTGACCACCGGTCCGCACGGCGGTCCGGCCGTCTTCGACGAGACGCACTTGTCGCGGCTGGCCGAGGACTACGGCGGTTTCGCCGTGGCGCGTTAGCCCAGCGGGCGGCGGCGGGCCCGGCGCTGCGGTCGCGCGGGCGCGCGCCGGTGTGTTCAGCGGGTTGCAGGGGGGATGCCGGAGCGATGGCCCGCGGGATGCGTATTGCGGGCCGCGAATCGGGAACATCTTTCGGGAACCGGCTGATAGATACCGTAACGCGTGGTGTGTTCCCGCTGCGTGGTCGATGGTTGATTCGCTCCCGAGTGGCGTTTAAGCTACCCGGCATTGCGTGCGGCCGCCGCCGACACCGGTTAAACCGCACGTCAGAACGGGGGATTCACGGCCGCCGCCGGGTGCGCGGCCGAGGGGGTGAGTGCGGAATGGTGTCGACCACAGCGACCGGCTGGTCCGGCGAGGAAGCCCGTGGCGGAGAAGGCGAGGGCAGAATGAGCGTGTCGAGTGCGGCCGATCTTCCCGTCCGCCCCGGGGAGGACCCGTGGAGTGAGCAGGAACTGGCCGAGGTCCGCCAAGGGCTGGAGTCGGAGGTCGCCGAGCTGCGCGACGGCATCGCAGCCGCGGAGTCCCAGCTGGCCGAGCTGCTGTCGGATTCCGTCGAGGGCGCAGGCGACGATCCCACCGACACCGGAGCCAAGGCGTACCAGCGCGAGCACGACCTGGCACTGAACTACAATACTCGTGAGCTGCTCGCGCAGAGCGAGCGTGCGATCCAGCGGATGGACGCGGGGACCTACGGGGTTTGCGAGTCCTGCGGCAAGGCCGTCGGCAAGGCGCGCCTGCAGGCATTCCCCCGCGCGACATTGTGTGTGCAGTGCAAACAGCGCGAGGAGCGTCGCTGAGTGACGTCGAGCCCTCCGGGGCCAGAGACCAAGACCGGACGGTGAACCGATCCGCCGCGTACAGGGCGCGGCGGTTCGTGCTGTTGCTGGGGGTGGCCGCGGCGGCCCTGGCAGCCGACTACGCCACCAAAGAGATCGCGCTGGCGAGCTTCGCGCCCGGCGAGTCGATGCAGATCGTGGGCGACCTGCTGAAGTTCACGCTTGTCTTCAACACGGGAGCGGCGTTCTCCATGGGCCAGGGCGTGCCCTGGCTGTTCTTCCTCATCGCTGTTGGCGTTGTGGTCTACATCCTGTTCATGGCCCGCAAACTGGGCAGCCTCCCGTGGACCTTCGCGCTGGGGCTGATCCTGGGCGGCGCGCTGGGCAACCTGGCCGACCGCGCCTTCCGGCCTCCGGAGCCTGCGCTGCACGGCGCGGTCGTCGACTGGATCCAGGTCCCCAATTTCCCGGTCTTCAACATCGCCGACTCCTGCATCGTCGTGGGCGGCGCGTTCGCGGTGCTGCTGGCCTTCCGCGGGTTCAACATCGACGGTACGCGCGAACCCGCCGCACCGAGCAAGGACACCAAGGACACCGGCGGCGATCCGGGCGCCGAGGACGGGCGGCCCGACGGAAACGCGGTGCCGGAACCCGGCGGCGCGGCGCCCGCAACCCCCGAGCCCCGCGAGCCCGGCACCGGCCGGACCGACAACCCCCTGCCCGGCGGCGACAGCACCACCCGCCCGCCGGGCGGCGCCGCCGACCGGGGCGACCGCTCCGGCACGCGGCCCGAGGACGATGGGCAGCGCACATGAGCGGGCCGACCAGGACCGGTGACCACCGGGGCATGCCCGTACCCGACGGAGTCGAAGGCGAGCGCGTCGATGCCGCCATCGCCCGCATGTTCGGGCTGTCGCGCACCCGCGCCGCCGAGATCATCGCCGAGGGCAACGCGACCGTCGACGGCGGTGCCGCCGCCAAGTCCGACCGGCTGCAGGCCGGCAGCTGGCTGGAGGTCACGCTGCCCCCGCCGCCGGAGGCGCCCACCGCGCGGCCCGAACCCGTGCCGGGACTGACCGTGGTCCACGAGGACGCCGACATCATCGTCGTGAACAAGCCCACCGGTGTGGTCGCCCACCCCACACAGGGCTGGACCGGGAACTCGGTGCTGCAGGGGCTGCTGGCCTCGGGCGTCGAGCTGGCCACCAGCGGCGCCGCCGAACGCCAGGGCATCGTGCACCGGCTCGACGCCAACACCACCGGGCTGATGGTGCTGGCCAAGAGCGAGATCGCCTACAGCGCGCTGAAACGCGCGTTCAAGGAGCGCGAGGTCGACAAGGTCTACCACTCGCTCGTGCAGGGCCACCCCGACCCGCTGCGCGGCACCGTCGACGCGCCGCTGGACCGCCACCCCGCCGGCGACGGCCGGTTCGCGGTGGTGGCCGGCGGGCGGCCGTCGGTGACCCACTACGACACGCTTGAGGCGTTCCGCGCGGCCAGCCTGCTGGAGATCAAGCTGGAGACCGGCCGCACCCACCAGATCCGGGTGCACATGGCGGCGCTGCGGCACCCCTGCATCGGCGACTACCTCTACGGTGCCGATCCGGCACTGGCCGAGCGGCTGGGTATCCGCCGCCAGTGGCTGCACGCGGTGCGGCTGGGCTTCGAGCACCCCACCGAGGGCGTCCGGGTGGAGTTCGAGAGCCCTTACCCCGACGACCTGGAAGCGGCGCTGGACCTGCTGCGCGAGGACTGACACCCGCAGGGGCGCCGGGGCATGCGGGCCGGCGCGCGACCGGCGGCCGCCCACCGCTCCCGCCCCGGCAGGCCACCCGGCCGGGCGCCCGTCATCCGCCGTTCAGCAGACCCGCCATGGTGGCCTCCGGACTGATCACATCGGGGTCGGTGCGCACGTCGATGAGTGTGGGCCCGCCGACCGGGACCGCCTCGGCCAGCGCCTCGGCGAGTTCGGCCGCAGTCGCCGCAGTGGCGCCGCGCGCGCCCAGGCCGCGCGCGTAGGAGGCCAGGTCCAGCGGGCCGCTGATATCGGTGCCCGCTGTGCGGCCCAGCTCCCGTGCCTGGTGCATCGCGATGGTGCCGTAGAGCCCGTTCTGGAAGACGACGACGGTGATCGACAGCCCCAGCCGCGCTGCGGTCTCCAGCTCTTGGCCGGTCATCAGCACACCGCCGTCGCCCACCGCTGCCACGACCGTGCGGTGCGGCGCGGCCAGCTTGGCCGCCACCGCGGCAGGAACCGCATACCCCATGGCGCCGCTGGTGGGCGCGAGCTGCGTACGCGGGTGGCGGTAGGTCCAGCCGCGGTGCAGGAACGCGGCGAAGTTTCCGGCGTCGTTGGTGATGACCGTGTCGTCGGGCAGTGTCTTGCGCATGGTCTCGACCACAGCCCAAGGGTGCAGCAGGCCGCCGGGGTGGGTGGCGGCCTCCGCCGGCGCGGCGGCGGTGCGCTCCCACACGCGGTGCGCCTCGCTGTAGTCGCGTTCGGGGGTGGCCACGGGGACCTCGTCGAGGGCGTTCAGCGCCATCCGGGCGTCGGCCACCGCGCCCAGCCACACTCCGGTCACCGCACCGATCTGGCCGGGGTCGATGTCGATCTGGGCGACCGTTGAGGCGCTGGCAGGTCCGGTTGAGGCGGGCAGCCGGTAGGTCTGGCTGGTGATCTCGCTCAGCCGCGAACCGACCACCAGCACGGCGTCGGCCTCCTCCAGCGTGCGCAGCACCGGTTTCGGGCAGCCCAATCCGAGGTGGCCCAGATAGAGCGGGTGGTCGTTGGGAAACACGTCCTGGCGCCGCCACGAGGTGTAGACGCCCGCGTTGTAGCGCTCGGCGACGGCGACCAGCTCCTCGCGGGCGGCGCGCGCGCCGCCGCCGGCGATGATCACCGGGCGTTCGGCCGAGGTCAGCCACACCGCCAGTTCGTCGCGGTCCTGTTCGCTCAGCGGCGGGCGGGGCGGCCGGGTGCCCGGCAGCGCCTGCGCGGCGGGCACCCGCTGCCCGAACAGGTCGCCCGGAACGGCGATGGCCACCGGGCCGGGGCGCCCGGTGGTGGCCACCCGCACCGCCTGGGCGGTGATCTCGGCGAGCCGGTCGGCGCGGGTTACCGTGGTGGTCCACTTGGTGATGGGGGAGTAGAAGGCGGTGAGGTCGACCTCCTGGAACGCTTCGCGCCCCAGGTGAGCGGTGGTGACCTGGCCGAGGAAGACGATCATCGGGGTGGAGTCCTGGCGCGCGGTGTGCACGCCCACCGCCAGGTTGGCGGCGCCGGGCCCGCGGGTTGCCGCGGCAACGGCGGGCACACCGGTGAGCTTGGCCTCGGCCTCGGCCATGAACCCGGCGCCGTTCTCGTGGCGGGTCGAGACCAGCCGCAGGTCCCGGTGCTGTTCGACGGCGTCGGCCAGCTCCAGAAAGCTCTCCCCGGGCACGGTGTAGCACCGGCTGATGCCGGCCGCGGCCAGGACATCGGCCACTTCCTCGGCGGCGGTGCGCCAGGCCGTGCCCTGGTGCGGCCTAGGGGAGCGGGGCGAGCGGGCGAGCTCACCGGGCCCCTCGGCCGCGGTGGCTGCGTTCCCGGTCTCCTGCGTCATGGGCGTCCTCCGGCTCGCGGGATGGTCACCCTTGCCTTCTGCCCGCGCCGGGATGATCCGTCACCTCGCCGGCCCGCAGCGCCAGGGCGCGGCGGGCGGCCGGGCCGGGCGAGGGAAACCGGTGTTACAGCCCCAGGAGCCGGAGCCCGGCCGCCGTTGCGGCAGCCGCTGCCAGCACCACCAGGAAGGGTGCGCGCAGCAGCAGGGCCACCGCTGCGGCCGCCATGCCGCCGCAGCGCGCGGGGTCGAAGACGAGCTGCTGTCCGCCGTCGGTCGCCGTCTGCACCGCGATCAGCGCGGCCAGCAGTGCCACCGGGACGGTCATCGCGAAGCGCCGCACCACGGGGTGGTCGAGCAGCCGCCGCGGTGCCGAGAGCCCGGCCAGTTTCAGCAGGTAGCAACCGGCGCAGGTGCCGATGATGGCCAGCCAGAGCGTCATGTGCGCACCTTCCCGGGCGTGGGGCCGTCGCCGTTCTCGGCGCCGGCGTCGTTGCCGGACCCGCTGGAGTCACCGGGACCTTCGGAGCCGCCCGGACCGCCTGAACCGTCCGAGCCGCCGGGCTCCTGCGGCTCATCGGGCGTGCCGGGTGCTGCCGGGTCGGCGGCCGCGGGACCGCTCGGGACGATCACCGCCGCCGCTGCCGCGAGCAGCACCGGCACTCCGGCCGGCAGGAACGGCGCCGCTGCAAGGGCGATCGCGGCGGCCAGCACCGCTACCGCGCGTTCCCTGCGGCCCTCGCGCAGCCGCGGGAAGATCAGCGCCAGGAAGACCGCGGCGCCCATGGCGTCCAGCCCGAAAGCGTCGGTGTCGCCGATCCGTTCGGTGGCCAGCGCCCCGATGAGGGTGGTCAGGTTCCACGTGAGGTAGATGGCGGCGAAGATCGTGATGAAGGAGGTGCGGGCCCAGGCCGCGGTGGGTTGGGCCAGCGCGCCGGCGGCCGTCTCGTCGATGATGCCGTGCGCGGTCAGCAGCCGCCGCGGCCCGCGCCAGTGCAGCAGGTCGGCCATCCGCAGCCCGTAGAGCGTGTTGCGCGCGCCCAGCAGCAGCGCCCCGGCGGCGCCCGCCACCAGGCTGCCCCCGCCTGCGAGCACCCCCACCAGGGCGAACTGCGAGGCGCCGGTAAAGGCGAGCAGGCTGAACACGCACGCTTGCAGCACCGAAAGCCCCGCGGTGACGGCGGCGGCACCGAACGCGAGGCCGGACAGGCCCACCGCGATCCCCAGCCCCAGCCCGTCGCGGACCGGTGGTGACAGCAGTGCAGGAGAGGTCTTCACGTCGAGCGACGCTAGCGGTGCCGCAGCAGCGCCGTCTTGAACGTTCTTGCACGTGCGGGGTCGGCGGTGGTGGTCGGCGGGTCGGGCGGGGCCGCGCCTGCACCCGGCTAATCTGCGCCCAGGTTGCCCAGCATCCCCTGCTGGAATGCGCCGGGCGGTACTCCGGTGCTGCGTTTGAAGTGCCGGGTGAAGTGCGGCTGGTCGGCGAAACCGAGCGCGGTGGCGACGTCGGCCGGCGGGCGGCCGTCGGCCAGCAGGCGGCGGGCGCGCTGGACCCGCACGTCGTTGACATAGGCGTGCGGCGGCAGCCCGTGCACCGTGCGGAACGCGCGCAGCAGCGCGAAGGGCGGTGTGTCGACCGCGGCGGCCAACTCCTCCAGGTTCGGCGGGTCGGCCAGCCTGGTGCGCAGGAGCTCGCCCGCCTGCTCGACCGCCCGCCCGGGGCCGGGTGCGCCTGATCCGGTGTCCGGTGGCCGGGCGCGGGTGTGCCGGGAGAGCAGGTGGTGCAGGGCCTGCCGGGTGAGCGTGGAGGCGCTGAGGCGGTCGCCGCGCTCGGTCGCCCGGTGGGCGGACCGCATCAGGCGGACCGCGGCCGGATCGCGCACCTCATCGGGGGTGAAGGGCGGGACGGTACCCATACCCAGGTCGCGTGCCGCATCGGCGACCACCCCGACCTCGGGATAGAGCACCCGGTAGCGCCAGCCCTCCGGTACCCCGGCGTGCCCGGTGTGCACCTCGTTCGGCTCAACGACGCACAGTCCGCCCGCGCTGATGCGGTGGGTGGTTCCGCGGTAGTTGTACACCTCGACGCCGGACTCGATCAGGGCGAAGGTGTAGGTGTCGTGGGTGTGCCGATTGAAGGTGTGCCGGACATAGTGGGCCTTGAGCAGCTCAACGCCTGGCAGGCCGGGATGGCGCCAGAACCTCGCGCGCTCGCCGGACTCGTCGCTCATATCCGCCAGCTTAGGAGCCGCAGCTGATGCGGTGCGTACGGGCGGCGGGTGCGCGGACCTCCCGCCCTGGTACCGAACCGGACGGCGGCGTGCCGCGCACGGCCTAGAATTCGGGCATGCTCACCATTGATGCCGCGGAGGCCATGGAGGAACTCGCAGCCGTGTTCACCATCCGGGGCGCGGTATTCGTCGCCGAGCAGCGGGTGCCCATCGGCGAAGAACAGGATGCCCGCGACTCCACCGCGGTGCACATGCTGGCGCGGATCGATGGAATCCCCATGGGGACCGGCCGGCTGGTCGCCGCGGGGCACCAGGGTGTGCTGGGCCGCCTCGCCGTGCTGCCCGAGGCGCGCGGAACGGGAACCGGCGCCGCCCTGGTCCGGGCGATCGAGGAACGGGCGCACAAGCTGGGGCTGACCGAAATGGAGCTGCACGCCCAAACCCACGCGGTGGGATTCTACGAGCGGCTGGGCTACACCACCCGCGGCGAGGAGTTCCTGGACGCCGGAATCCCGCACCTGGACATGCGCAAGCCGCTGCACTGACCCCCGCACCGGCGGACCTTCCTGCACCGGCGCCGCTCCGCAGCGCCGCCGAAGTCCAAGAGCACGGCCACATGTGCGGTCGGCCCGGACCGACCGGGCACGGCCTGCCCTTGCCCGCCGCCGCGTTTCCTTACGGTTCATCCACCGCCCGGCAGGCCGCAAGACCTCAGAGCCCGGCGCGGCCGCCCCGGTCGGCCGCGCGCTCGTCCGGCAACCGCGTTCCGCTGCCGACCCACCGGAACGGCCCGCCACCAGGGCAGGTGATGTCCGGCTTGTGATGGTTATCGCGTTGCCTTCCCCGGGGGCAGCGGCAATGCTGGACCTTACCGGCGGGTAACATCTGCTGGTCGGCGCTGCAGAGGCAGCAGAGCACTCGGAGCACAGCAAAGGAAGCCATGTCGGTCGACGCGAAGCCGGTTGCCGAACTCCCCGATCCCGCGGACTACGGGCTCCCCGTCGTCCCCGAGGAGGACATCCCGGCGGAGCTGACATCCCTGGTCGAGCAGGTGCGGACCCTCGCCGACGCCGTCGCCCACACCCGAGCGGGCGCCGAGGACCTCGCCGCGGCCCGCGAGGCGGTGGCCGCCGCCACCGCGCGCATCGCGGGCAGCCGCCACGATATCGGCACCATGGTCCGCCAGACATCCTCCACCGGCCGGGTCGAGTACGGCACCCTCACCAACATCGTCTCCGGTCCGACCAACCCCGCTGCGCCGCCGCTGCGCCTTGAGGCGGGCGCCGACGGCGGCCTGCGAGCCGATGCCGTCCTCAACGGGCTGTACCAGGGGCCGCCCGGGCTCGTGCACGGCGGCTGGCTGGCCGCGTTGCTCGACCAGGCCCTCGGTGCCGCGGCCGGTGCCGCGGGAATGCCCGGCCTCACCGCCAACCTGGACGTGAACTACCGGCGGCCGACCCCGCTGAACGCGCCATTGGAGATCACCGCCCGGGTGACCGGGACCGAGCGCCGCAAGGTCTTCGTCGCCGCCGAAATCCGCCACAGCGGCGAGACCACCGCTGAAGGCACCGCCATCATGGTGCGGTTGGACGGTCTTCCGGGAGACGGCGGTTCCTGACCGGTTCTGCAGCCCGGACCTGCCCGGCCGGCCGCAGAACACCGGCGCACAGGCACATAACACGGTGCGCTCGGGGGCACCTCCGGCCGTCCCCGGCCGGGTGTTCGAATATGAACTAGATCATGGCGCCGGCCGGACACGTCTGGGTGGTTCCGGCGCGGGTGTCCGATAGACCGGAGGAGTGACCACGAGCACCGCCAACCCCGCGCAGGTCGGATTCCCCGTTCACGGGGGACTGGCCGACACCCTTTTCGACCGCGCGGCCCGCTTTCCCGACCGCCCCATGCTCAGCCGCCAGACGGGTGGGCACTGGCAGGACATGACCGCCGCAGAGGTCCGCGACCAGGTGGTGGCGCTGGCCAAGGGCCTGATGGCCCGGGGCGTGCAGGCCGGCGACCGGGTGGGGCTGCTTTCGGCCAACCGCTACGAGTGGACCCTGCTGGACTACGCGATCTGGACCGCCGGCGCCATCTCGGTGCCGGTCTACCCCTCGTCCTCGCCGGCGCAGATCGCGCTGATCCTGGGCGACTCCGGTGCCGTGGCCTGCGTCGCCGACGACACGGCGCATGCCGCCGCGGTCGAGGAGCTGCGCGCGGATCCCGGGAGTCCGGTGGAGCTGCGGCACGTGTGGTGCTTCGACACCGGAGTGTTGGACGAACTGGCCACCGCAGGAGCCGAGGTCGCCGACAGCGAGGTGGAGGAGCGCCGTTCCGCCGTCGTCCCGGACGATCCGGCCACGATCATCTACACGTCGGGCACGACCGGAACCCCCAAAGGCTGTGTGCTCACCCACGCCAACTTTGTGGCCGAGATCCAGGCGGTGGTGTCGGCCCTGTCGGTGCTGTTCGAACCGGAGCCCGACGGCACGCTGCCCTCGACCCTGCTGTTCCTGCCCCTCGCCCACGTGTTCGGGCGCATGGTGCAGGTCGGCGCGATCCATGCCGGAGCCCGCCTCGGCCATACCGAAAGCGTCGGCTCGCTCATCGCCGACCTGGGCACCTTCCGGCCGACCTTCCTGCTCGCGGTGCCCTACGTCTTCGAGAAGATCCACGCCACCGCCCGCAGGCGCACCAGCGGGCTGAGCCGCCGCATCTTCGACGCCGCCACCGACACCGCGGTCGCCTACAGCGAAGCGGCCGACTCCGGCGGCCCGGGACCGCTGCTGCGCCTGCGCCGGCAGGCCATGGATGCGCTGGTGTACCGCAAACTGTCGGCGGCGCTGGGCGGCCGGTGCAGGCGGGTGCTCTCCGGCGGCGGCGCGCTGGACACGCGGCTGCTGCACTTCTACCGCGGTATCGGCCTGGAGGTCTACGAAGGCTACGGTCTGACCGAAACCACGGCCGCTGTGCTGGCCAATACCCCGGGCCGGGTCCGGCCCGGCACAGTGGGCGGGCCGCTGCCGGGTGTCGAGGCGCGGTTGGCCTCCGACGGTGAGCTGCTGGTCCGCGGCGGGCCGGTCTTCACCCGCTACTGGAACCGGCCCGAGGCCACCGAAGACGCCTTCGCCGACGGCTGGTTCGCCACCGGCGACCTTGCCGAGATCGACGGCGAAGGCTGGGTGCGCATCACCGGCCGCAAGAAGGAGATCCTGGTCACGGCCGGCGGCAAGAACGTGGCGCCGGTGCCCATTGAGGAGCGGGTCTGCGCGCATCCGCTCATCGAGCAGTGCATGCTCGTCGGCGACGGCCGCGCCTTCGTGGCCGCCCTGGTGACCCTGGATCCCGACGAGTCGGCGCGCTGGAAGCAGCGCAGCGGCAGCGCCGCCGGCGAACCGCGCGACCCCGATGCCGACCCGGAGCTTCGCGCAGAGGTGCAGCAGGCGGTCGACGCGGCGAACGCAGAGGTGTCGCGGGCGGAATCCATCCGCGCCTTCCGAATCCTGCCCGACCGGTTCAGCGTGGAGAACGAGACCCTCACCCCGACGCTCAAGCTGCGCCGGCCCCGAATCGCCGAAGACTACAGCGCGGCCATCGAGGCGATCTACGCCAAACGCTGAGCTGATCGGGCGCGGCTGCCGGAGCCTGTCCGGTACCGGCCGCGGGTGCTGCGGTGTGCACACAGTGACCGACAGCGCGTTGCGGTCCGGACCGGGGCGGTCTGAATCGGTCGACCAAAAGCCGGGTTAAGGTCCGGCCGCAATAGCACCGATTCTGTGTATGCCGAATTACCCGACGTTTGCGTAGGCCCGGTGGGTTTGCGGCGATCATTCGGCGCGTTGACCTGCCATGCCGGAAACGGCCGAACGATCATGACCGCCGGCCGGCGCGCAGCCGCCCTGGCGTCGTACAACGCGACGAAAGCGGCGCGCCCCGCGAATTCGATCCGGTCATCCGACGAATATTTGCGTCAATGACCCGCAATCCGCCCGGCGGTTGAGCCGAGTGTCCCGACTGTCCGTAGTCGGCCATTCGCATTGCCGCCGCCATCCCGCGGCCCGATTGTGCAAGGGGACACGGAGCTGACTGCGCGATGGCCGCGCCGCGCTCGCGGACGCCGGCGGCGCAGTGCCGCCGGATCCGGCCCGCTGCAGGGTGTCCGCGCACCGGTCGGCTTACGCCCGTCCTCGCGCCGCAGCAGCCCGCACCTTCGACGAGCCAAGGCCACCCGGAAACAGGAAGCAGGAAAAGAGGGCGCCGCAATGAAGTCGACCGCCGAAACGTCCGTGCTGCCCGAGCAGCGCACCGACTCCAGACCCGTGCCGGACCGGTCCGCGTCCGCGCCCCGCCGGGGCCACCACGGCCTGGTGCCGCGCGGGCTCGGCCATGTCGCGGAATCGCCGATGTTCGAGGGCCGGTTCGGGCGCATGTTCCGCAACCTGCCGCCGCTCGTTCTCAGCGAAGCGGAGATCATCGCGCTCGCCGAGCGCATGGTGGAACGGAGCCCGGGCGACCCCGGGATGGACAACCCGGACATTCCTACGGGCTACACCTTCCTCGGGCAGTTCATCGACCACGACATCACCCATGACCCGACACCGCTGCAGGTCCAGCGCCGCGATCCCGACGCGCTGACCAACTTCCGTTCGCCGTTCTTCGACCTGGACTCGGTCTACGGGCGCGGCCCCATCGACCAGCCCTACCTCTACGACGACGAAAACCGCGGCCGTCTGCTCACCACCGAGCGCGACGGCCTGGTCGACCTGCAGCGCAACGCGCAGGAAACCGCGATCATCCCGGAACCCCGCAACGACGAGAACGTCATCCTCACCCACCTGCAGCTGACCCTGCAGCACTTCCACAACACCATCCTGGAAAAGCTGCCGGAGCTGCGCGAGCCCGGCCGGGACCCTGCCGAGAGCGACTTCGAAACCGCGCAGCGCATGGTGCGCTGGCACTACCAGTGGGTGGTGATCCACGACTTCCTGCCGCGGATGGTCGGCACCGAGACGTTCAACGACGTGCTGCGCAGCGCGCCGCCGACCGGGCGGGGCCGCGCTGTGGAGCGGACCGAACTGTGGCACTACGCATGGCGCAACAACCCGTTCATGCCGGTGGAGTTCTCCGTTGCGGCCTACCGCTTCGCGCACTCCCTGGTGCGGGCGCGCTACAAGCTCAACACCGCGGTCGGTGACCTGCCCATCTTCACCGCGGCACCCATCTCCGAGAGCGATCCGCTCACCCACCTGGGCGGCTTCCGGAAGCTGCCGCGGGACTGGCAGATCGAGTGGCGGCGGTTCTTCCCGCGGGGCGACGGCAGCGAGCCCGAGCCGTCGCGGGCGATCGACCCGTTCCTCGTGCCGCCGCTGATGGAGCTGCCCGAGGAGGCCGCCGAAGGCATCGCGTCGCTGGCCCGGCGCAACCTCACCCGCGGGGTGAGCCTGGGCCTGCCCTCGGGCCAGGCCGTGGCCCGCGCAATGGGACTGGAGCCGCTGAGCGACGCCGACCTGAACCTGCCCAAGCCCGGCCCGGCGCCGCTGTGGTACTACATCCTCCGCGAGGCCGAGGCCACGGCCCAAGGCCGCCACCTGGGCCCGGTGGGCGGGCGCATCGTGGCCGAGGTGTTCCTCGGGCTGCTGGCCGCCGACCCGTCGTCCTACCTCAGCAACGACCCCGGATGGCGGCCGACGCTGGAGGGGGCCAAGGAGGGCGACTTCACCATGTCCGACCTGATCCGCTTCACCGGGTTCGGACTCGGCGAGGTGTAAGCGGCGGTCTCTGCAAGAACGGCCCCGCCCGCCCGTGCGGCGGAGTCCGCCGGGCGGGCGGGGCACACTGCGCGGTCAGCGGCCGGGAAGCGCGCTCTCCTGGCCGCTGACCGCGCCCGTCCGCGCCGTCCGCGCCCGTCCGTGCCCGTGCAGGCCGGTGCGGGCCGGTGCGGGCGGCATCAGCGGGCGGGTCCGCGAGTCCGGTCCAAGCGGCGGGTCCACGGTCCGGGCTGCCCGGGCTCACACCGCGCGCCGCTCCAGCTTCTCCAGCCGCTCGGCGGCCCTGCGGGGCGACCGCGCCCGCCGGGCCATGCCCTGCCACGGGTCGCCGCCGGCGGCCGCCCAGCGGTCGAGGCGCTCGCCGATCGTGCGCACCGTCCAAGCCCGAGCCGAACCGGTGTGCTCCAGCTCCTCCCACAGCATCGGTACCGCCACCGGCGCCTCCGGCAGCGCGCGTACCGCGTAGGGGGCCACGGCGTGCTGGGCGTAGGCGTTGCGCAGCACGTCCAGGAACAGCCGCCCCCGCCGCTTGTCCTTGCGGAACTCGGTCGTATACGTGTCGGGGCGGCGCCGGGACACCAGGTCTGCCAGGCGGCGGGCGAACCCGCGTACCGCGTCGAAGTCCGCATCGGGCCGGATGGGCGCCACCACGTGCAGCCCGCGCGAACCCGTGCTCATCACGTAGGCGGCCAGACCCACCTCCTCCAGGGCGGTTCCCACGTCGCGGGCTGCCGTGCGCACCCGGCCGAAGTCGTCGCCGGCAGGATCGAGGTCGATGATGAGGCGGTCGGGGTGTTTTAGGCTGCCGGCGCGGCTCAACCACGGGTGCGGGGTGATCACCGCCTGGTCGGCCAGCCACAGCAGGCTCGCGGTGTTGTCGCAGACCGCCATGGTGATGCTGTCGCCCTGCTCCCGCCGCACCTCGACGCCGCCGACCCAGTCGGGAGCATGGGCGGGCAGCTGCTTCTGGAAGAACCCGTCCGTGCCGCCGCCGGATATCCCGTCGGGGAAGCGGTGCAGCGCAAGCGGCCGGTTGCGGATGTGCGGCAGCATGAACCGGGCGGCGGCGCGGTAGTGGCAGGCCAGCTCCCGCTTGGTGGTACCGCCCGCGCCGAACAGCTCCTTGTCGGGCTTGCCCAGCTCGACCGTGCGCGAGCCCGCCTTCAGCGGCAGCGACGGCGCGTTCATCACGCGTCCTCGCCGCGGGGACGGCCCTTGAGCGTGCGGCCCGCGTCCGCGGCGACCTCGCCGATCCGGCGGCCGGTGCGCACCGAGTGCGGCTGCTCGGCGGTCGGGTCGCGGGCGTCGGCGGCTGCGTCGCGTTCCTTGACGAGTAGCCAGGCCTTCTCACCGTCGCCGTCGCCGTTGCCGCCGGAGCGGAACCGGTTCAGCGCATAGCGGCCGGTCAGCTTTTCGCCGTGCATCTCAAAGGAGACGTGGCCGTGCTCCAGGCCTTCGGCCATGCTCAGCGGTCGGCCCTTCTTGTGCGTGGAGTTGGTGTAGGTGCCGGTGTCCCAGATGAGGATCGTGCCGCCGCCGTATTCACCGGCCGGGATGGAGCCTTCGAACTCGGCGTAGTCCAGCGGGTGGTCCTCGGTGGGCACCGCCAGGCGCTTATCGCTCGGGTCGGTGGACGGGCCCTTTGGAACGGCCCAGGATTTGAGCACGCCGTCGACCTCCAGGCGCAGGTCGTAGTGCTCGCGCCGGGCGATGTGCCGCTGGACGACGAACAGCGGCTCGGGGCCGGTACCCGCCGCGCCGGCGGCGCCGCCCGCCGGTTCCGCGATGCGGGAGAAGTCGCGCCGGTGCCGGTAGTCGGCGAGCGCGGCGTCCGTGTTCTCGGGCTTACCGGTCTCACCGGTCTGTGCGGGCTCGGCGGGCGGCGCGGAGGTCTCCGCCCGCCCTGCGGCGGTGGACTTCCCGGAGGCCTTGTTCGCCTTGTTGGCCTTGGAAGGCTCGGTCTGCTTGGCCGCTTTGGAGCGCTCGGACCGGTTCATGCAGCTCACCCCCGTCCCTGCGGCCGGTGGCAGTGGCCGTTCGGCCCTGTGGCTGCGCGGCTACCCCCAGCCAGTGGGGGTTACACCCCGCGCGCCGGTGGTCGGGACCGGCGCCCCGGCCGCGGCACCGCGGTCCGCCGCAGCGGGGGAGGGAGCCACCGGGCGGGCCGCCCGCCCGGTGGCCGGGGATCAGCGGCGGCCGGAGCGGTGGACGTCCAGCCAGACCAGGCGGTGGTCGGAGGCCTGCGCGGCGGCTTCGGCGCCCGGTCGGCCCTCGGCGGGCCAGAACACGCCGGTGCCGCGCGCGGGCAGGCCGCGGGAAGGCAGCACGTAGTCGACGCGCAGGTTGCCCGGGCCGGGGACGTCGCCGAAGTCGGCCGTGTCGTAGGCGGGATCGCCGGTGTGCTCGGCGTTCGCGCCGCCTTGGTCCGCGGCGGCCTGCGGCGCGCCCTTGCTGGCGGGCTGCAGGCCGCCGTTGACGCGCGGAGCCTCCAGCAGTTGCCGGGTGGCGCGGGGATGGCCGTCACCGTCGTTGGGGTCGGCGTTGAGGTCGCCGGCGATCACGAACTTCGAGCCGGGGCGCAGACCGCCGTGCCGTCCCTCGTCGTCGTAGATGTAGCCGCCGCTCCCGGGCGACACGTAGTCGGCGAAGAACCGGTTCTCGTCGTGGTTGCGGGCGGTGTTGCGCTGTTCCGGGCCGTCGAAGCCGGGCGGAGTGGGGTGCGATGCCAGCAGGTGCACCGGCTTGCCGCGGCCGATGCGCACCGGCACGTCCCAGTGGCTCTTGGACGACAACCGCAGCTTCTGCCGCTCGGCTGCGGAGTAGAACGACTCACCGGTTTCGGGGTCGGTGGGCAGCAGCGCACCGGGCATGTCGGCCCAGCGGAAGTCCTGGAAGGTGCGCACGGCGCCGCGGTCGATGGGGTAGCGCGAGTACACGACCATCCCGTACTGGCCGGGGAACTCGCCGAAACCGAAGGCGTCGTCGCCGTAGCCGGAGGCGCCGGGTTCGGTGACGGTGCGGCCGTCGTTGTTCAGGTCCATGCCGCTGGCCACGCCGGTGTTGCTCGGCGCGGTATAGCGGTACCGGTAGCGGATGGGGTCGGCGCCGTCCTGCGGCCGGGAGAGGTAGTTGCGCTGGAACAGTTCGGCGGCGCGGCCGCGGGCGTCGTGGTCGAACTCGTTGACCAGGATGACGTCGGGCCGGGCGCGCTGGATGACCTCGGCGGCGGCCCGCGCCTGCGGGTCGCCGCGGTCGGACAGGTCCTCGGCCAGCCCGCCCTGCTCGCCCCTGTTCAGCGACGCGTTGAAGGTCGCGAACCGCACGTCGCCGGAGCCGCGGCCGTTGTGCTCCGGCCCGTGGCCGGGGCCGGGGTCGGCGTGTGCGGCGGCGGGGGCGGTGGTCAGCGCGCAGACCAGCGCAGCCGAGAGGGCAAGGCGGGTGCGTGAACGGGGGCGGGCCATGCGGGGTCCTTTCCGAGCGGGGATCGATCGCCGGGTGCCGCCGGCGCCGGTGTGCCCGGCGACGCGGGCGGTGTCGGCGTCCCACGGTGCCACCGCCAGGCGTCACCGCAACGATCTGCAGGTGAACAGCGCGCGCCGCCGAATGCCGCCGGGCGCTTCCGGGAGCAGCCGGCCGGCCATGAGCGAACGCGCTGTCCGACTCCGTTGACGCTGCCGAGTTATAGATATATCTTCTATGTATCTCGATAGTTTGCAGAAGATCGGGATGTGTCACTGGTGTATCTGAACTATGGGGGAGTCATCATGGCAGCGATGCAGATGCCCATGCCGTGGTCATGGGGCGGGCGCGGCGGCATGTCCGGCGCCGTCGCCGGACACAAGCACGGCGGGGCCCACCTGCGGCCCGGCGACGAGCACGGGGGCGACGGGCCGGGGCAGGTTCCGCCGCACTGGCACGGCCGCGGCGGAGGGCGCCCCGGGTGGGGCGGGCCGCTGGAGCGGCTGCAGGCCTGGGCTGCGGGCCCGGGCGGCGACCGGCGCCGCGGCTTCCCGCCGCCACCGCCGC
>NZ_BAAGYZ010000023.1:0-27801 GCF_054778995.1 Streptomonospora sediminis | reverse complement strand
GGCCGTGTCCTGTTTGCCGCCGGGGTTGACATCTCACGCCCGGCACTAACTTCCCGGCATTGCCGACCGCATCCGGCCGAGAGCGGACTTCCAGGTGGCCAGGCCCGCGGACTCCCTGCCACGGAGGCCATCCGGCTTGCTGACTGAGGTAGGTATTCGATGACAGACGGCTTCTTCCAGCCCGTCCCCGCCGACACCCCTGCGCCGGAGTTGGATATCTCCGTGCCGCACTCAGCCCGGATCTGGAACTACTGGATGGGCGGCAAGGACAATTTCCCGATCGACCGCGAAGTGGGCGACCAGGTGTACGCGTCCTTCCCGGAGATCGCGGACCTGGCCCGCACCAGCCGGGAGTTCCTGATGCGCGTCGTAACCTACCTGGCCGGCGAGGCGGGCATCCGCCAGTTCCTCGACATCGGCACCGGAATGCCCACCACCAACAACACCCACGAGGTCGCCCAGTCCGTCGCTCCGGAGAGCCGGGTGGTCTACGTGGACAACGACCCGCTGGTGCTGGTCCACGCGCGCGCCCTGCTCGTCGGGTCCCCCGAGGGTGTCACCGACTACATCGACGCCGACCTGCGCGAACCGGACGCGATTCTGGAACGGGCCGCCGACGTGTTGGACTTCGACCGGCCCGTCGCGCTGATGCTGCTGGGGATCCTCGGCCACATGCCCGACGACGAGGTGCAGCCGATCGTGCGGCGGCTCATGGACGCGCTGCCCTCCGGCAGCTACCTGGCGATGTATGACGGCACCAATACCAGCGAGGCGTACAACGAGGCCATGGAGCACGGAAACCAGCAGGGCGGGCTCCCGTACCTGCTCCGCAGCCCCGAGGCGATCGAAAGCCGCTTCGACGGCTTGGAACTGGTGGAACCGGGCGTGGTCCCGTGCCCGCTGTGGCGCCCTGAATCCATCGAGGTCGGTACGCGGCGCGGCATGGACCAGTACGGCGGCGTGGCGCGCAAGCCCTGACCCTGGCCGCCCGGGCGCCGGCGCCGCCGATGGGGGCGGTCGGCCGGTATCGGCGCGCGCCCACGACAGAACCTGTGGGACGGCGGCGGATCGGCCGGCGGCGATGGTGTCCCGGTCACGTCCGCAGTGCGTCGATCGCGGTGTCGATCGCGGCCAGAGCCGCCGTCCTGTCGAGGCCGGCCCGGGAAACCAGTGAGAGGCCCTGGACGATATAGAGCAGGAGCCGGGCCTGCGACTCCGGGGTTGCGGTGTCGGTGACCTCGCCAGTGGCCTGGGCGCGGCGGAGGGCGTCGGTGACGATGTCGGTGAAGCGCCGGTAGGAGCGGGTGACGATCTCCGTCGCCTCGCTGTCGTGGGGGACGAGTTCGGCGGTGGTGTTGCCGACCAGGCAACCGTGCGGGGTGCCCATGTCGGAGATCAGCTCGTCCAGGCGGGCCGGGTGGGTCAGGATCTCGCGCAGGGCAGGTAGGAGGGGATCGGTGTCCAGGGCGGCGATCAGGCGCCGCTCGTACACCTCCCAGTAGAGCCTGACGGCGTCGAGGTAGAAGCGGCGCTTGTCCCCGAACGCTCCGTAGAGGCTGCCGCGTTCGACATCCAGCGCGTCCACCAGGTTCTGGATCGATATCGCCCCATAGCCCCGGGCCCAGAACAGCTCCAGCGCACGCGTCAGCGTCTGGTCCTTGTCGAACTCGCGGGGGCGTCCGGTGCGTGCCACGCGTTGGAGGCTACTACTTCTTGACAGTGCGTTCAAGAAGTCGTAGCTTTTGGCTCGTTACTTTTTGAACGATTGCACAGAAGTCGGTCGTTCGCTGATACGCCCGCGAAGGCGGTCGCGGCAGTGGGCCCGCACCCGGGCGGTATGGGCCTGGCCACCGCGCTCAAGCGCGGGTCCGACCCAGCCGCGTCGGCTGGGTCGGCCGCAGTGATCGCATTCCGCGCCGGTGGCCCAGCAGGTCAGGTGACCGGGGCGGGGCCGAACAAAGGAAGGGAAGACCATGGGACGCCTTGCAGGGAAACACGCACTGATCACAGGAGGGACGAGCGGCATCGGCTTCGAGACCGCCCGCGAGTTCCTCGCCGAGGGAGCCTCGGTGGCGATCACCGGCCGATCCAGGGAAAAGCTGGACGCGGCAGCCCGCGAGCTGGAGGGACCGCTGCTGACCCTCGCCAGTGACGCCGGCGACGTGCCGGCTCAGGCGGAGCTCGCGGCGCGGTTGAGTGCGGAATGGCCGAAGCTCGACATCCTGATGAGCAACGCCGCCGACACCACTCATCTCCCCATCGGGGAATGGACGGAGGAAGCGTTCGACAGGCTCGTCGCCACGAACCTCAAAGCGCCGTTCTTCCTGGTCAAGTCGCTCCTGCCGCTTTTCTCGCAGCAGTCTTCGGTCATCCTGGTCGGCTCGGTGTCCGCTTTCATCGGACACGACAACGCGACGGTCTACGGCGCGTCCAAGTCGGGTCTGCTGTCCTACACCCGCGGGCTGACCCACGAACTGAAGGACCGGGGCGTGCGTGTCAACGGGCTGAGCCCGGGCCCCACGGTCACCGGAGCTTTCGATTCCCTCGGACCTGAGCGCCGAGCCGCCGTCTACGAGGAACTCCGCCGGACCGTGCCCCTCCACCGCCTGGGGACCGCCGCCGAGTTGGCGAAGTCGGCCGTCTATCTCGCCTCTGATGAGTCCGCCTACACCGCCGGAACCGTGCTGCGCGTCGACGGCGGTATCGGGGAGCTCGCCTAACGGTTGCTGGTGCAAGCCCAGTACCGCTGGGCTGATGGCAAGCCTTCCCCGAGACCGCAACGGCACTACGCCGCGGACCCCGCCCCGGCCTCAGAGCCCGCGCTGCAGGAACCAGCCTCCGTCACGGCGGGTGGTGACGTGCCCGCCGAGCGCGCGCACACGCTCGGACATCGCGCGGACCCCGGTACCCCCGGTGGGGGCCAGGGTCCGGCCGAACACGTCGTGCAGGTCGCGTGAGATACGCAGGCGCTCGTTCGCGAGCGCCAGTGCGGCACGGGTCTCGTGTGCCGCTTGGAGCTCGCGCAACACCCGCAGCATCCACGCGCTCGACCAGCAGGCCCACAGGACGCAGCTAAGTGCAGGGCGGTGGAGAGAGGAGGAACGTGAACGTCTTGAGCAGCGCGTGGATGACGACCGCGGTCTCGATGCCGCCGGTGGCCAGGTGATGACGGCCAGGCTGACAGCGAGCGTGAAGTACCAGACGTTGATCCAGGGATCACCCGCGCCGTGGATGCTCGTGAACAACAGGCTGGAGGCGAGGATGCCGACGACCAGCGCGATGCGCGGACCGCGGTTCCAGCTCCCGGCGACCCGCAGGACGAGTCCGCGCAGACCGTACTCCTCACCGGCCGACTGCAGCGGGGTCAGCAGGATGGTCAAGGCGAAGAACGCGATCAGGTCGGTGGTCGACCAGAAGGTCTGCTCGGCAGGCATCGATACGGTCAGGACAATCGTGGGCACCAGCCAGATGGGGCCGATGACCAGGAGCGCCCTACCGAACACCTCGAGGCGGAAGCGCGACAGCACCGAATGCAGCGAGACGCCCCGCACCCCGTAGAGCCACCGTTGGATGAGCATGCTCCACGGGATGAGCAGGGCAAGCGCGAACATGGCCAGGCCGTCGTACAGCGGCGTGTAGTCGGTGCCGCCCGCGGCCGGGTTGGTCCTGCCCATCCGGGCGTCGATGAGCGCCCCTTTCGGGCTTACTTGGTTCTCCCCCCGAGAAGCCCCTGCTGCGACGGCGGGGTGGACGGGTGCTTCGCGGAAGCGAACTGTCCTGTGGCGATCAGGACCACGACGAGCGCGAGCGGCACGATCCACCCGCTCCAGCCGAGGATCGTCGCTTGCGTGGTGTCGACGTGCTCTCCCGCTGCGGCGAAAAGGAGGTAGGTCCCGCCCGCTCCGTTGAATGCGGCATGTGCCAGGGCTGCGGGCCACACGGATCCCGATCGGAGCCTCAGCCAGCTGAAGACCGCGCCGACCAGAACGCACATGCAGACCATCGCGGTCAAGCCGAGCCAGCCCGGTGCATCGGGGTAGTTGTATCCGAGGAGGATGAGCGGGGCGTGCCAAAGGCCCCAGATCACGCCGGAGACCAGGAGGGCTGGGAGTGTACCGAGCGGTAGCAGTTTCGGGAGCAGCCACCCTCGCCACCCGAGTTCCTCGCCCAGCGCCGGGATGAGGTTGATGAACGTCGCCAAGGGGAGCATCGCGATCTGGAGGGCGATGAGCGCGCCGATTGGTATCGGGATTTCGGCCGCTCCTGCGGTCCCCGCTTGCTCGTCGAGGGCCTGCCGGAACGCGGAGAAGTTCGTGAAGTCGGCCGGATAGACCCCCAGCAGCGCGCCGATCGGGAGCGCCACCAGGACCAGCGCGATGGACACGAAGATTCCCAGCGCCGAGTAGACGAGGAGTCTGCGAACCGGTCTCAGCGGCCGCAGCCCGAGCGTCCACGCTTTCTGCTGCGGACGCTCCACGAAGAACACGACGACGAGGGCGGCGATCGCGGGGGCCATCATCGTGGCGGTTGCCACGGGGGCGAACCAGGGGCTGGCGAGTCCGTCACCGAACCAGAGAGGGAGCGCGAAGAGCCAGGCGAGCGCGAACGCCAGGACGGTGAATACGCCGATGGGTCGCAGATCTCGGCTGCTCATGCGGGGTCCGCCACGGGGTGTGGTCGCCTTCGACCCGCCCGGAGGTTCATTGGTCACGACATCTGCCCTTCGAGGATGTGCAGACCGGCGATGGTGCGGTCGTCGCGGAACGCGATCCGCGCCGTGTAGTCGCCTGCCTCAAACGAGAGTGGCGTGTTCGTGATGGTCACGTCGCCGGCCCGGGTGGCCTCCGGCTCTCCAAGCCCCTCGAAGGCTCCTGACAGGCCCACGATCTGTGCCCACGCGGCCGCGAGCGCGTCCTCCGACAGGGCATCGCGCATGGTCGGATCCAACTGCTCGGTGACACGCGTCCATTGTCCGGAAGCGAGGTCCTCGATCGTCGAGGCGGCCAGTTCGGCAACGCCGGAGAGCGGCGCGGTGTTCATGGGTTCTCCTGTTCTGGGATCGATCGGCTTGCCGTAGCGCTGAAACGCCGCTTGCCTGCTCACGCCGAGCGCGTCACCGATGACCTGCCACGTAGCGCCGTCCTGGCGCGCCTGCTGCACGACAGCACGCACGACGTCATCCGCGGCCGCCTGCATGCTCGCGGCACGCCCTATCGAGTCGGCCCAGTCGTCGTCCTTCGTCAGGACACGTGCCGCGAGGAACGCCTCCATGCGCGCTTTCAAGACCCGCAGTGCATCTGTCAATCGTTCTTGCATTTGTAAAGACTATCTTTACACCCGGGTTGTGGGCCAGGAGGGTGCGCGACAACGATGTCCGAAGCTGCCCAACCGGGTGTGGGTTGCCGCCTTTACCGCCGGGGCGTCATGCCGTAGCCGAGGCGGCTTGGCGCCCCGGCTGCCGAGGATGGCGATACCAATACGCTGGGTAACTTTGGTGTGCTTCTGGTACGGACCGGTCGCATCGACGATGCTGAGCACCGGTGGTGCCGGGCCGCCGAGGACGGCCACACCAACGCGGTGGCCAACCTGGAGGCTGCTGGCACAGGCAGACTGCGGGCGCCGGAGGTCGGCGCCCGCCGCCCGTGCCGTCGAGCAATTGCGCGGCGGGGTCGTCGAAGTGGACCGCGACGGCGTGGTGGCGTGGCGCGTGCTCCCGCTGCGTCCCAAGGACGGCAGGCTCCTCGGCTTCACCGCCCGTCTGGCGCAACTCCCCGGATGCACCCCAGAGGAAGACGCAACACTCACCCGGCTGACAACAGACGTCTGAACAAGGTACGCAGCAGCGAGGCACGCAAGGCTGGTCGCGGAAATGCCAGTCGGGGAGGACTTCCGGTCCCGGCCTGCCGACTACTTCGCCATGCTGTCCGAACTTGGGTTCCTCACCGAGGACGAGGAGAAGACTCACGGCGACCTCCCCGAGGAGATCATCGAGCCGGCCCGCCAGGTGTTCGGGCCACTCACCGGCTCGGTGCCCGCTGCCAAACGGCAGGCGATGTGGACCGGTTCTCTCAGGCCGGACACGGTGCCGTGCTCGCCCAGAGTCAGGCCGGCGGCGTCGGCCTGAACATCCAGGCGGTGCCCGTGGTCGTCATCTGCGAGCCACAGCTCAAGCCGACCATGGAGTGGCAGGCCATCGCCCGCGCCCACCGGATGGGTCAACTCGAGTCCGTACAGGCGCGCCACCTCCTCTCGGACGAGGGAGTGGACCAGCGGATCATCGGGATCCGCGGGCACAAGCGCGAGCTGTTCGAGGACTTCGCCCGGATCAGCGAGGCCGCCGAGAGCGCACCCGAGGCCTACGATGTCTCCGAGGCCGACCTGGCCCGCGAAGTGGTCGCCGCGATGAGCGGGTGGCGCGCCGGGAGCCGACCGGTAGATTATGGATGCTTCGCCCGGCCGCTGCACGCTCGCGATCTGTACTAGCCCTTGCACCTGTCCATCGTGATCAACAACATTGCGAACGTCCGCTCTAAGGTCAGATGTCTGGTCAGCTTCGCCATTCTCGTCGAGACCGAGCCGGGTTTGTTCTCTCTACGCCCGCCCATGGCCCACGAACGGCCCCGTGACCAGCCTTCTTAACCCAATCTCAACAATGAAGGGACATCAATCTGCGTAACGTCCCCGAAAGCGTCCGTTTTCCGAATCTCAACTTCAGCATCTTTTGTCCGCATGTGGTCACACTGGTCGCCAGTGGTCGGTCGCCCACCTGTGTCACCTGGTGGTCCGCGGTGCGATCACCGGTGAACTAGGCTCCAAAACGCCCAAAAATGACAAAAGGGACATTGCTGTCATTGGTTATACTTGGTACGTTTCCAAATTGTGGAAGCAGACAATACATCCCCTACCTCTGGAGATTTTGTGCATCCACCCGAATTCCTCATTCGAAGAGCCTGCCACCCCGTGCGTCCCGCGCCTCCCGGGCGACGAAAAGTCGGGGTGACCTGCGTCACCGGCGGACCGCCACGGTGCCAGAAGACAGGCGACTGTATCGGGACAGCTCTCTGACTCAGGTGTAGGGGGAATGGGACGTGAAGCACATTCTGTCTGCGCGCGAAGATAAACGGCGCGACAGCCAACTGCGGCGCCACAGCCGGCAACTTATGCGCCAACTCAGTCCGCAGCTACCTGTGAGCGTCATCGATCTCTGCAACATGCTCGGAGTACTTAGGAAACGTCCCATCCAGCTGGTCGAGTGGGACCTCCCCGCGGATGGGCCTTTCGGCATGATGATTTCGCGTGACACTGAAGATGTGATTGTTTATCGCTCTAAAACCACTCGGGCACACCAAGCCCATATAATTCTTCATGAGGTCGGACATATCGTGGCGCACGATCTGGAGGGTAAGCTGACGACAGAGGTGCACCATCGATCATTCTATTCAAATAGAGACGAAAAAGACGCTGAGATAATCGCATCCACGATGATGCGGCAGGCTATCTCCCTGAGTCAGCGGACGTCGCGCTATGGCCTTGATGAGCCCTGGCGGCCGTCAGTGTACAACAGCCTCGTTCTCACCGACAGCACCACGTGATCACTCTCAATCTCGTCACGATTTCCATGCTCTTGACAGGGGCCGCGTGGACGATACCAATTATGGTCAGGCGCCGATTTCGCGACCCGATGCGGATGCACCTTTTTCTCGCACTCCTCCTCTTGGGATCCGGAAACCTTGTTAGTCAGCCGTACATTCTCCGGGTGATTGATCCGATCACCTTCACTGGGTTCTCTAAGATCACCTACAACGTGATGATTCTGTCGGGACTTTGTCTAATGGTTGGGTTCCTTAGACAAGTTCCATTGAGGCGTTGGGTGCCACCATGGCCATTGGAAGTGGTCGCTTGCGGGCTATCCCTTGCAGGAATGCTCCTCATTACGGCATTCATTCCTCCCGAGATGCGAAACCACGTTCTGACATCCGAGTATCTCGTTGACTGGAGAGTGTGTGCCTTCTACACCCTCGGAAACATCTATCTGTTCTTTGGTTTTACAGCATGTGCGGTCTTTGCCCGGAGGCACATCAAGCAGGGGTACGCGCTACGGAAAGTTTCGCTGACACTGATTTCGTCCGGGCTTGCGGGCCTCGCAGCTACCTGTGTCTTCAGGATTCTATGGGCCAACATTCCCGCCATGCGTGTGCCTGATCAGCCGATCACGAATAACCACAATTTTGCATTTGGGCAGTTGTCCCTGATCCTGGCGTGCATTGGCGTTGGTTTGCCATGGATCGTGAGCATGGCGCACATAATAGAAGAACGCCTAAATTACTGCAGACAGTACCGGGATCTTGGCCAGCTTTGGAGTAGTTTGATGGCCGTCTACCCTGAGCTGATGCTCGATGACGGCAGAACAAGCGAAAAGCGATGGTTCGCGAATGAAAGTGATGTCTATCGTCGCTACGTGGAATGTAGGGATGGCCTGACTCGACTCAGCCCCTATATCGCATCCATTGGTGGCGACAGCTTCAGCCATGAGGGCGGTCCAACCTGCCCAGAAGCTGCGCGCCTTGTTGAATGCGCCTTAGCCATGGCGGCGAGCAACACGGTAGATCCTCATATGCCGAGAGATCCCACATTTGTTTTCGCTCCACGCGGCAGCCAATGCCATGACGACTACGAAGCTGACTTGAACACCCTGATCAACATTTCACGCGAGTTAAACGGGACCATGATTTCGTATACAATTACGAGGGGTCTTGGTCCTCATTCTTCGAGGATTCACCGAGTGCATCCATAATGGCCAGCAGTTGCTCCCTGAGTTCCGGCGTGAATTTTCCCGCTCGGAGCGCAATCGAACGGACCTGATTGTCGGACATTGTGCGCGCCCACGAATCGTGATTGCCCGACGAATCTGCTGGCGGCACTTCATCGACCAGGGCGCTCAGTGATACGGGAACAGTCATGTCTCGAGACTGGAAGTACTTCACAATCGCTGACAGAACGCTCACCGTGGGATTGGTCTGGGATCCGTTGCGCAACGCCGTGAGGTAGCTCCTGGAGACACTCACCTCATGACTGGGGTCCTCCGCAATCGCCTTGGCCACCTCCGAGGTTGAAGGCTCGCGAAGCCGGCCGACACTGTCGGGGACAGCTGCATCGGCAAACCACGAGTTCAACCGTTCAGCGAGCGTTGCCATCAAGCCGACCTCCTTGAGCTTCGTTGGCCAAGAGTCGTCGGGCGGGCGTCGCTACCACTCGTGACGACATCGGCCCAGTTCATGGGCCTTGAGGGTATATCTAGTAGCAACCTGCCGCAACCCTGCCGTCGGCGCTAGCATAGCGCTTCAGCTGCTTATATAGTAGCCATGATGCCTGTATGGGGTGTCATCGACTAGTAGAGTGGCACGTGAACAGGAGGGCTCTATGCGCACCATCGCCTACGCCGAGGGGCTTCGCCAGGTCGTGGACAGCGGCCCAGCGTGGACTGTTGAGGCCGTCCGTCAGGTCCGATATCACGTGGTGACGTCCAATGACCTCTTCGCGCCGGAGAACCCCACGCTTCTGGCGGGCTGTGAGGATGCCCCGCTGCGGCGGAGGGGATAGGCGTCTCGTGGTGGTCGATGAAGTTGTGGACGTGATCTACGGCGAGAAGATGCAGGGATTCTTTTCGGCCCACGGGATCGAGGCCACCATCGTGCCGCTGCGAGCCGGAGAAACTGCTAAGCAGTGGGATGCAGTATCACTCGTAGTCGATGCGATGAACGAGTTCGGCATCGACAGGCGCCGTGAACCGGTACTCGCCGTGGGAGGTGGCGTCCTGACGGACGTCGTCGGCTTCGCCGCCAGCATGTACCGACGCGGCACCCCGTACATTCGAATCCCAACGACGCTGGTTGGACTTGTCGACGCTGGTATCGGGGTGAAGACGGGCGTCAACTACGCGCACGGAAAGAACAGGCTGGGCACATACGCCCCGGCAATCGCCACGTTCCTCGACCCGTCTTTTCTCCGCACTCTTGACCTGCGCCAGATCAGCAACGGCCTCGCCGAGGTACTCAAGATGGCCCTGATCAGGTCCGAGGAACTCTTCACTCTCCTCGAGTTATGGGGAGCTGCCGTCCGCGCCGACAGATTTCAAGGCACTACGGACGAGCTCGGCTCAGTCGCCGGCACCATCGTGGCGGAGTCCATTCATCTGATGCTGGAAGAATTGCAACCCAACCTCTGGGAAGCCACGCTTGAACGGTGTGTCGACTACGGGCACACCTTCAGTCCAACCATTGAAATGCACGCCTTGCCTGAGCTGCTGCACGGCGAGGCCGTGGCAATCGACATGGCCATCACGACGGCGCTAGCCACCCTACGTGGCGACGTAAGCAAGGATGACGCGGACCGTATTTATTCCGTGATGAGGAACCTTGACCTCCCTATGTGGAACGATGTCCTGACGGAGCCAAGTCTCCTCGAGAACGCGCTGCGCGACACCGTGCACCATCGCGATGGCAAGCAGCGCTTGCCCCTTCCGCTCGGCATCGGTCGCCACCGTTTCGTGAATGACGTAACCGCAACTGAGCTACGGGATGCAATCCGCCTTCTCCAGAGCAACGTATCCGAACCGGCACAAGTACCCGCTTCTGACCTTACCGGTTTGGGTCGGTGATCGTATGAGGAATGTGCGAACCGGAAAGCGCGCCGCGGCCGTCATCGGAGGGTCCAAGGGTATTGGAAGGGGCATCGCAAATGCATGGGCCGCTGCCGGCCTTGAAACCCACGTCTTCAGCCGCAGTCAGCCTATCGGAAAAAGTGCCGATGACCTGCACTGGCATCCTCTCGATCTGCGAGATCCTGCAGCCTCAGAGCAAGTGCTGAGATCGGCGCTCCCGGTGGACCTGGAATTTGTCTGCTACTCCGCCGTCTACTTCACGTCAAAACGGGAACCCTTCTCTGAAGTCTCAGAGGCCGATTGGCTCGACCAGTTCACGATCAACGTGCACGGGTTGGCATCGACGCTACGCGCGACGCTTCCGCTCTTGCGGGCGGCCGCGCCCGGGGCATTTCTCCATATTTCATCGGAAGTTGTCTACAACGCCGGCCCGCAACGTTCCGGGTACGCGGCCACTAAGGCAGCCGCCGATTCGCTCATTCGCTCGCTAGCGCAGGAGATCGACACCAGCATTGTGAGATTCATCCAGGCATTGCCGGAAGGGATGGTCGACACCCCTGGCATCCGCGCACGTCGTACGCCCGACTTCGACTACAGCGAATACATGACCGCCGAATCGTTCGGCCCGCTTGCCAACGCGATCCTACGTACTTGCGGAAAGGAGTACGCGGGTAGAGCGCTGGTCGTACACGGCGACTCCTCTTGGTCTGATGCTTTCATTGGCCAGAGCCTCGGATGGCGCGCCACCTTCGCATTCATCGCCATCTTTTCCGGCGTCACGCTAGTCGCCTTGGTGTTCCTTATCCCGAGAAATATCCCAAGGCCGGAGCGCCTCACTCTCGAAGTTGTCAAGACCGAGGCGCGCGAGCTTAAGAACGTGTCGGTGATCGTGGCCGCCGTAATTACCGTATTCGCTCAAGCCGCCGTGTTCGCGTCATCTACCTATATTGTCACTTCGCTCGAAGAGGTGACAGGGTTTGCGTCATCCGCAATACCGATCCTGTTGGTGGTCTTTGGTGTTGGAGCAATTTGCGGAAACTTTGTCGGAGGTAGAGTCGCCGACCTCTATCCGCGAACGGGATCCATCATTGCGGTCGCTGCGGTGATGGTGGGATCTCTGCTGTGGTGGGCCGGTTCGTTCCTCGAAGCAACCGCCGTTCCGGCCTTGTTCGTTTTCGGTGCCACAGGGTTCTCGATTATTCCCGCATTGCAGGCACGGGTCCTGGCCGCCGCGGAATATGCGCCGACGCTGGCCTTGTCGGTGAATGTCTCGGCGTTCAACCTTGGAAATGGTCTCGGAGCGCTCGTGGGTGGTCTCGCGCTTAGCTTCTTTGGCGGAGACGCTACGGTCATTCCCCTTTCTGGAGTTGCTCTTGCAGCGTTGAGCCTGGTGATCGCCCTGATCTTTGGAAGGCTGTCCCGTGCCACGGTAGCTAACCGGGAAAAGCTGTCCGAAAATGGCTGACTCCGAGTTTGCAATGAGTCTTCCGCAGACATTCACACGCAATGCAGACTGGTCAACGGCCGCGTTGAGGCTCGCGAGCAGGACCTGCCTCCCTTGCTGGGCTTGGAATCCGCAGTTGTAATCCGCGTGTTGAGAATGGGTGTGTGCCGAGCGGACGTAAAGGAAGTTGTTGGCGCGCGGGACATACCTGCGGACCGAGGCCCTCTGTTCGGCCACGAGGTTGTCGGGATTGCGGTGTCGAACACTGTTCCTGGTCTCAACGTAGCCGCAGGAACCACCGTCACCTTTAACCCGAACGTCACGCCAGAGAGAAGCGCGGGATTTGCCGAGTTTATGTATGTGCAGGGCACAGCAGAAACCATCAGTGAATGCGTCATACCGCTGCGCGATCAGTCACTGAGCCACATCCGGTGGATCCCGGAACCATTCGCGTGCATCGTCCATGCGGTTGATTCCAGCAAGCTGTCGACGATCACTCCCGGCGATTCAGTGGCGATTGTCGGGGCGGGTTGTTCCGGCGCGCTGTTCGCTATGTATTGTGGCCACCTCGGAGCCGAGGTTCACGTTTTTAATCGTGGGCAGGAGCGGCTGGATTTTCTGAAGCGACGGAATCTGATCAGCTCGTCGATGCTGCATTCGCTTTCAGACGTGTCCGAGTATCGTGACCAGTTCGATCACGTCATCATAGCAACCACGAGGATCGTGCGTTCTGTTATGGATGACGCGCATCTCCTCTGTAATCCACAGGGAGCGATTCTCCTATACGGTGGCACCCAGGGCGGCGATGAATGGCTCGACACTGATATTGACATTGATCCAATCCGCAGGCGCGAGACCCGGAAATACGTTCAAGCACATGGCAAGGACTACTGGCTTACGGGCGCATACGGGTGCTTTACAAGGGACTTCAATAAGGCGATGAAACTTGTCAGCGATAATGGCGACCGGTTTCGTGTTGCCGATCTCACGAGCAGAGAGGTGCAGTTATCCGAGTTTCCCGGCTTCCTTAACGAGATGGCCAGAGGTGCTGACTACCCTGGGAAAATCATGGTAACCACGCGATACGGTTCGAAGGGATAGTATGAAGCAAGCGGTGTTTCGGGCCCCGAACCTTGCTCCAGATATCATAGATTCCGAACCTCCGACTTGCGGTTCTGACGAGGTTCTGGTCCGCGTTTCCTATGTGGGATTGTGCGGAACGGATGTGTCCCTCTTCGATGGATCGAGCTACTTGATCTCTTCGCAGTCCCAGTCCTTTCCATTCACCCTGGGGCATGAATGGTCTGGTGTCGTTCTTCAGGCCGGTGAGGATGTGGCCGGCGTCGCTATCGGATCCCGGGTTGCCGGTCATAATATCCGCTCCTGCATGCAGTGCTCTAACTGCCAGAGCGGTCAGATCCACCACTGTCAAAAGCGCGCTGAGTTTGGAGTGCTTGGCACACCTGAAGGCGCATTGTGCGAGATAATTTCTGTCCCTGCCCATTCGGTGTTTGAACTTCCTGCATCGATATCCACCTTGTCCGGCGCAGTCCTTGAACCCGCCGCAACGGCGCTCCATGGAATCTATGCTGCTATGGAAGACGGGGCAGAGTCGATTGCTATTTCGGGAGGGGGGACCGTTGGAATTGCGGCAGCAATGCTGGCTAAGCACCTCGTTTCCAAGGTCGTAGTTTACACGAGAAGGCCTTTTGCGAGGAGGCTGCTTTTCGAGATGGATATCGATGTGCAAACCAAGGGGCCGGACGGACAACTTTTCAGACCAGCATCGCACCTTGTCGAAACCTCTGGAGACGCAGAGTTTGTTAATGCGTATCTGGCGTCATGTGAGAGCGGTAGCACGATTTATCAGGTGGGGCTTTTCGGGGGCGGCGTCCCCGTCGAGCTCAATCAACTCGTTTTCAAAGAGGTCGCCTACAAGGGAATCCTTTCCGGTGTGAATGTTTGGCCGGAGCTGATCCGAATGGTGCAGGATGCGGATATTCCACTGGATCGTCTCGTATGGAATACGTTCCCCCTCGCGGAAGCCTATGATGCTATACGGGCAGCGGCCCAGCGCAGTGTTCACGGGTCGAAGGTCCTAATCCAGATCGACGCTGATGCGGTCTGATCCGCCGTATACCGTGGTCACCACGGCGTCACAGTGAACCGTCGGTCCCAGGGCGTGTCCGGGAAAGCAGAGCCATTCGTTGATGACCGTGATCAGGACCGCGGCCTCATGACAGGAGGCGAGCTTGTCGAATCGGGTCGCCACGGCCCGGTTGCGTTTGAGCCGGTTGATTCCGCGCTCGAACCACGTTGCGGGCACTGTAGTCAGCCCGGTCGAAGGAGAGGACACCCGCCCCGCCTCCCGTTGCGCCTGCGTTGGCCACCCGGTCCACCGGCTCGGGAACCGTCGTTGTAATCCGGCGCCTGCGCAGGTAGGAACGGATTTGCGCTGAACTGGAGGCCTTGTCGGCGTGCACCCGGCTCGGGCGGGTGCACGCCGGCCCCGGCCCGCCACCCGGATGCGTTCCATGACGGCCTGTTCGAACAGCGCCGCGGCGATCGGGTTGTTATCGAGGAGTTCACGACCGAGACGACCAAGGTCTACGCCGAGCCCGGCGGCTCCTTCACGATGGAAACCTCGCCGGTACCGCAGCGGGTGCGCACCGAGCAGGGGTGGACACCGGTCGACACCGATCTCGCCGCAGCCGGAGACGGCACCCTGCGCCCAGCGGCGGCCGCCGCCGAGGTCGCTTTTTCCGCAGGCGGTGGTGAGGCGCCGATGGCCGAGGTCGGCATCGGATCCGAGGCCGTCTCACTGGACTGGCCGGGTGACCTGCCCGAGCCCCGGATCGACGGTGACCAGGCCACCTACCCCGACGTGCTGCCGGACGTGGATCTGGTCCTCAGCGCCGGGGTGGACGGCTTCACCCAAGTGCTGGTGGTCCACACCGCACAAGCCGCTCAGGACGAGCGCCTGGCCGAACTCGAACTGGCGCTGGGCACCCGCGGCGTCACCGTTACCCGCGATGGCCACGGCAATCTCAACGCCCGAGGCGAAGGCGGCGGATCGGTGTTCACCGCTCCGGCGCCCACCATGTGGGATTCCTCCGGCGGGGAAGACCTCAAGGCGCGGGCCCAGGCCCTGGCCCCGCAAGCCGGCGCCCGCGTGGAGAAGGTCGCGACCGAACTGGATGACGGCACCCTGCGGCTGCGCCCGGATGCGGCGATGCTCGCCGACGAGAACACGCGTTTCCCGATCTACATCGACCCCTCGGTATCGGTCTCGCGGCAGGCCTGGGGCTATGTCAACAAGCGGTACCCCGGGGCCAACCACTACAACTCCTCCGACGACGACACCGGCGTGGGCTATGAACCCCAGTACGGAAACACCAAACGCGCCTTCTGGCGCTTCGCCGTGGCAGGCCGCACCAAACGCACCCACACCGAAATCGAGTCCGCCACCCTGCGGATGAAGGTCAACCACGCCTTCGGCTGCACCGACGCGACGTTCGAGCTGTGGCGCACCAAGTACCTGAGCCGCAGCACAGCCACCTGGAACAACCAGCCCGACAAAATGGGCAAGCAAGACACCGTCAACGTAGACCACGGCCGCCCGGCCTGCGGCGGATCCGGCGTGGAGTTCGACGCCACCCGCGCCTACACATCAGCGGCGGCCTCCGGCTACAACAACGTCACCCTTGGCCTCTACGGCAACGAGAACCGGTCCAACAGCAACCACGACTGGCGCCGGTTCGAAAAGGACCCCAAGCTGGTCGTCGTCTACAACAACCAGCCCGACAAGCCCAAGACCGACCGGATGTCCGACGCGCTGGTCAGCGAAACCAGCGTGCGCCTGCGCGGCTACGTCCGCGACTACGACTCCAAGTTCGCCGGCCAGAAAACCATGCTGCGCTTCGCCTGGTGGACCAACGGCGAAGGCACCCGCGGCGGCGAAGCCGACACCACCTACGCCGACGTGGCGAAATACCCCGACGGCAGCTACCGCTCGGCAAAGGTCACCGGCCTGCCCGAGGGCGAACTGATCGGCTACCGCGCCATCGCCCACGACCGCCAGGACTGGAGCCAGTGGTCGGAGTGGTGCTGGATCACGGTCGACACCGACAACCCCGAAACCGGGCCGCAGGTCGCCTCCACCGACTACCCCGCCGGCGACGAACAGGTCGGCGGCGTGGGTAGCACCGGCTCCTTCACCTTCACCAACAACGGCGTCGACGACGCCACCGCCTACCACTACAGCCTCAACGACGACACCTGCTCCACCGAGCTCACGCCTAAGGAGCCCGGAGCCGCGGTGACCGCACAGATCACCCCGCGGCGCGACGGCCCCAACCTGCTGCACGCCCGCACCACCGACGCCGCCGGCAACTCCTCGAAATGCCGCCTGGTCTACACCTTCACCGTCGCTCCAGCCGCCGAGGCGGTGTCCTACTTCCCCTTGGACGAGGGAAACGGCACCAGCACCGCCGACACGGCCCAGCAGGGCCGCACCGCAGAGGTAGCCGGCTCGGCCCAGTGGAGCAGGGGCCGCGTCGGCGTCCACGATGCCGGCTCCTACCGACTGGAGGGGACCGCACTAACCCTTGATGGGGGGCATCTGGCCACCGGCGATCCGGTCGTCAACATGAGCTTCCCCCACTTGCACGGACGCCGTCGGTGAGGTCAGCCGCGGGTGTCTGAGGGCAGATTGAGCCCTTCGAACGCGGTGGGGCTGCGCATTCCGATACTGGAGTGACGCCTATGGGGATTATACCAGCATTCTATCCAATCGAAGATCGCTGCGGACAATTCCTCGCGGGTTTTCCACGGGCGACTGTCGAGCAACTCCAGTTGCATCGTCGCCCACAGCGACTCCATCATGGAATTGTCATAGCAGTCACCCACCGTTCCCATCGTCCCGAGCAGTCCGGCATCGCGCAACCTCTTCCCGAATGCCCACGACGTGTACTGGGTTCCGCGGTCGGAATGCAGAATCGTGGAACGCGGCAGCGGATTGCGCCGTGCGACGGCCATTGCCAGCGCATCGACCACCAAGTCGGTGTCCTGGCGCGCATCCATCGACCAGCCGATGACACGCCGCGAATAGGCGTCCATCACGGCAGCGCAGTAGAGTTTCCCTTCTTGCGTGGGGTGTTCGGTGATATCGGTGAGCCACAGGCGGTCGCGCCGAGGAACGCCGAAGCGGCGCTGGACCAGGTTCTGCTCGGTGGCCGGATTGGCCCGGCCGCGGCGGATCCGGCGCCGGTAGAGGCCCTGCAGGCCGGCCTCGCGCATAAGGCGCTCCACGCGCTGCGGTTGACGCGCTCGCCCAGGCCCAGCACCAGTTCTGCGTGCACGCGCGGCGCCCCGTAGGTGCCGCGCGATTCCTCGTGAACGGTGCGGATCATCTTCGTGATTTCCTTGTTGCGCTGGGCGCGCGGCGATTCGGGCCGATCGCGCCAGGCGTAGTATCCCGACGTGGAGACGTTCAGCACTCGACAGGCCACCGCGACCGGGATCGAGTCGGCGGCACATTCGCGGACCAGCGAGTACATTACTTTGGGAGTACGTTCTCACTGGCGAAATAGGCTGCGGCCCGCTTGAGGATCTGGTTTTCGGCTTCCAGTTGCTTATTGCGGCGGCGCAACTCGGCCAGTTCCTTCTTTTCCGCACTTGTGGGCCGGGCGGCCTCGCCGGCTGCTTTTTCTTCGGCGGCGGCCTGGGCGACCCAGTTCTGCAGGCAGGAGCGGCTGATGCCGAGGTCTTTGGCGAGCTCGACGGTGGACTTGCTGCCCTGGCGGCGCCAGCTCGACAGCGCGGCGGCGGAACTCGGGCGAGTGTGGAGAGGGCATGGACGACATCCTTCCTGATGATCACGCCTGCCCTCACCTCAAGTGTCCGAGCTACAGGGGGAAGCTCACGTGGGTATTAAGCACATCGCGACCAGCGGTGACCACGGCGAGAGCGAGGAGGGGCTGACGCCTGGTTGAGCAGCCGCTGACGGCCGCCCTCTGACGAGAGCGGAGGCTCCCGTTGGCCACCCAGGTGTTCACCGAGTCCTGACCAGCCGGCACTGCGCACCTTTCCCGAGACCAGCGGCTCCGAAGAACTAATCCGCTACGTCACCCTCGTCTCCTTTGACATCGGCTTCCGCAGCGACCGCCTCGGTCACAGCGAGGCGCTCTGTACATCTGAGTCGCGGCGTTGCGCGGACGCGCCCCTGACACGCCACCGTTGTTGTCAGCCTTTGGTCCGAAATCGGACACATAATTTTCCGGTGATCGAGGACGAATCGCTGGCTACGGATGTATTGGGAGGTTCCTATTGATCTTCAGCGTGCTTTACTCATGACAGTGGCCTTGATGCAACAGTCTCGGTGGCGTTACATTGGGTGACTCCACGTCCCCCAATAAGATTGTGATTAAGAATGAAGGCGAGTGCTTTCAGGATACTGTCTGTTTTTTTGATATCGGCTACGGCGCTGGTGTACAACACCATTCCCGCGTCCGCTTTTGAGGGTGCCGGCGGAAGCGCGTCGGCTTCTCCGTCCCAGGCGGCTGTTGAAAGGATCGCTGCCGCAAACGGAACTCTTGACGCAGCCGAGAAAGTCGACGGTGAGGAGGCTGTCTCTTATGTCGACAAGGCCCGCGATGAAGTCTCCGCCACGGGGACGCACCTGAGCACGCAGGAGAGTGAGTCCGCCCAGTTCTCTGACGCGCGTGTCAGCCGACTGGATGACGGTACGACCCTGGTGGTCTTCCCCCTTACCGGCGGGGATCTGACAAGCAGTGCGCTTACGGTCGCGTTCGACACCACTGGCGCGGCCAGCGGCGTCTACGAGATGCTCCTGCGTGAGATGAGCGCTACCTCTGGAAGCGTGGAGTACTGGGTCAACGGCGCAAAGGTCCTCGACCGTGTAGTCGAGGCGGACCAGGCCACCACCCTCGGATGGTCGGAATTCAATGACTGCCTGAGCAACGCCGGCGTAGCCGCTTGGACCATCACCGCGATTAGCATCGCGTGCGCGGCGATCTGTGCCGGGACTGCCGGGGCGGGCTGTGTCCCCTGCATCGCGGCAGCGGCGGGCGGCACCGGCGGAGTGATTGGGTACTGCATCAACGAAAGCTGGTAGAGACATGAGCACAAGATTCTTTAGAATACTCACTGTTTTTTTGATATCGGCTACGGCGCTGGTGTACAACACCATTCCCGCGTCCGCTTTTGAGGGTGCCGGCGGAAGCGCGTCGGCTTCTCCGTCCCAGGCGGCTATTGAAAGGATCGCTGCCGCAAACGGAACTCTTGACGCAGCCGAGAAAGTCGACGGTGAGGAGGCTGTCTCTTATGTCGACAAGGCCCGCGATGAAGTCTCCGCCACGGGGACGCATCTGAGCACGCAGGAGAGTGAGTCCGCCCAGTTCTCTGACGCGCGTGTCAGCCGACTGGATGACGGTACGACCCTGGTGGTCTTCCCCCTTACCGGCGGGGATCTGACAAGCAGTGCGCTTACGGTCGCGTTCGACACCACTGGCGCGGCCAGCGGCGTCTACGAGATGCTCCTGCGTGAGATGAGCGCTACCTCTGGAAGCGTGGAGTACTGGGTCAACGGCGCGAAGGTCCTCGACCGTGTAGTCGAGGCGGACCAGGCCACCACCCTCGGATGGTCGGAATTCATCGACTGCCTGAACAGTAACGGCATAGCCGCTTGGGTCGTCGCCGCGATCGTCGCCGCCTGCGGGGTGGTCTGTGCCGGGACTGCCGGGACGGGCTGTGTCCCCTGTATCGCGGCAGCGGCGGGCGGCACCGGCGGAGTGATTGGGTACTGCATCAGCGACGCCTGGTAGGAGAAGGGAGGTGATCGTAAGTGGACAAGCGCCGCTTGTCGCACGTCGGGCTCGCTGCCTTGGTCTCATGCAGTCTCCTGTTCGCTGTCTATGCCCCCATGCAGTGGTCAGGAATCGCTGGATATAGTCTGGCCATCGCAGCGCTGGTCGTGTGGATCTATGTCGCAGGCCGCCAGTACCAACAGCGCAAGAAGAAGCTCCAGCCGAAGGCATAGAGCAGGCTGGCGGAGCGGTCGGATACGGCATCTCCGCGAGAGGCGCACTTGTCGAGCCGCACCTCCTCCACCAAGCGATAGGGCTCCGTCCTCCTCGATCGAGGAGGACGGAGCCTGTCCTTCGGTAGTCGGGGACGGGACTTGAGCAGCAATCAACGGCCGGTCGGTGGCATTAGCGAGCCGCCGAAGCGCGGCTTCCCGCCGCTGGCCGTTCTGGTCAGGTCTTCGCCGAGCGGCCTACGAGTCCTTGGCGTCTGCGAGGGTCGTGTGGACCACGCCGAGCGAAACCTTGACCCCGGCGGTGATGGTGCGGGTTGACTCCCCGCGCTGGCGGCGGGCCAGGATCGTGGCACGCTCGACGCCACCCACCACGGGGCGCCGACCGCCGATGCGGCCTCGGGGACCGCGCCTCCAGAAGCGCGGTCGGTTCGTCGGCGGCGAGCTTGCCGCATGCCCGGATGCTCTGCCCCATATGGTCGAGGGGTTGTCCAGGACGATGTAGACCGGGGCACTGTCGGGCCGGGCGGCGCGGATGGACTTTAGCGCTGTGAGGGTGTTGGCGGCGCCTTTACGCTTGTGGTTGATGCTCCACAGGTGTCGGCGCCCACCGAGTAGCAGCCGTGGAAGTAGGTGATGAGGCGGGGACCCGGCTGCCGTCCTCAAAAGCGGTGATCAGGTGGCGACTGACCCGTGACATGCCCAAAGGAAGGGCTCACCGGGTATGACGCCCGATACAGCACATCAGCGGCCCTCCGGGAACCTGTGACACCCGCATCGTGCTGGGAAACGTCATCACCGAAAGGCCGCCGAGGAGGCCGCATCCCCACAAGCCCGCGACGGGGACTGGTTCGTCAACCACCGCAACGACCTGCTGCTCACGATCCTGGACACTTACTGCATCTCCTTCACCTGCGCCCCGAGGCTCCGGCCTCGGGGCGTTTGCGTTCTCCGGGCCCCGTGTCCAATCCCGGGGCGGGCCTGGCTCTATTCGGGGTGTCAGGGCGAGGCCGACGGAGGGGCGGGCACACGGCACATGCCACACCACGGAAGCGAACCCACCACCGCAGCGGGAGGCTACGACCTTCGGCCACCGTTGGCGGTGTGGCCGTGCGGACAGGACCCGCACACACCCGCCGCCCTCGACCTCACCCGGCGGCTGATCACCGGGCTGAGTGCGCGGGGCGAGGCGGTGGTGTTCCTCGGCCACGGCGACGGCGGGCCCGTGGCCCAGGCGGTGGAGAGCGGGCGCCGCGCCTACGGCGTCGAAGCCGACCCCGAGCGCCACCGCGCCGCCGGACAGCACATCACCGACAACCTTCCCGACGATGAGCAGCGGCACCGCGCGGTGCACCGGTGCGGCGATGCCCGCAGCGCCGCAACGCTGCTGGAAGAGGTGCAGGGGCGGGCCGCGCTGGTGGTGGCCTGGCTACCCGCCCCCGGTTGCATTCCTCGCACGGCCGGGGTCCATAGCGGCCACCTCGGGCGCCTGGACGGGGCGGCTTACAGCGACGCCCTCGGCGACGTGATCACCGCCGCCACCCGGCTGCTGCGCCCGGGCGGCCACGCCGCCCTGATCTGCGGCGGGGCCCGCCAACACGGCGGCCACCTCGACCGGGTGACGGCGTGTGCCCATCACGCCCATGCCGCCGGGTTGGTCTATCTCCAGCACATCATCGCCCTGACCGAACCCGTCAGCACCTATCTGAATGCGTCCGAGGCCGGGGGAGTGGCCGGTGCCGGCAGCCTCGGCCCGGCTCAGGCGCAGGAGGCGGCCAGCGTGATCCACCCCGCCCACGACGACGTGGTGCTCCTGCACAAACCCGCGAACGCGGCCGCGGATGCGGAGGTGGGCCGATGAACCGCCCCGCCAACCTCGCCTCGGTGTGGCCGACGGGGCAGTTGCAGGCCCGCGCCCAGCGCGGCCACCGCTACGCCCGGTTGTCGCTGGAGCACCCGGCCAAGATGCTGCCCGCCATCGCCCGCCACGCCGTCACCACCTTCACCGAACCGGGCGAGATGGTGCTGGACCCGCTGTGCGGGATCGGCACCACTTTGGTGGAGGCCGCCCACCTGGGGCGCGAAGGGGTCGGGTTCGAGCTGGAGCCCAAGTGGGCCTCGATCGCCCGGCACAACCTGCGCCTGGCCCGGGCTCAGGGCGCCGACGGCGAGGCGCAGGTGCACACCGGCGAGGCCGCTCGGATGGCCCGCGACCTGGCCGCGCATATCCCGTGCCACCAGGGGCGGGTGGCGCTGCTGGTGACCTCGCCGCCGTATGGGGCGATGACCCACGGGCTGGTGCGTTCGGCCCGCGACGGTGCCAAGGCGGTGGACAAGTGGAACAACCGCTACAGCCGCACCCGCCTGCGCGCCAACCTCGCCCACCAACCCACCGGGGAACTGCTGGCATCTTTCACCGACATTCTGGCCGCCTGCCGGCCACTGCTGGCGCCGGGCGCCCATGTCGTCATCACCACTCGGCCCTTCCGCTCCGGCGGCGGCTTGGTCGATTTCCCCGGCCGCGTCATGGAGGCGGCGACGGCGGCGGGGTTGGAGCCGGTGGGCCGGTGCGCCGCACTGATATGCGCGCTACGCGACGGGGAAACGGTGGCGCGCAGTTCCTTCTTCGCCTCATTGGAGGCTTCCCGGCTGCGCCGCCGGGGCGCCGCGGCCCACGTGGTCCAGCACGAGGACGCGCTGATCCTGCGCAACCCCGCCACGGAGGGCGAATGACAACCGCCGGAAACCTCGTCATCGAGCCGCCCCCATCGGCCCGGCCGACCTCGGCCGAGACGGTCACCATGGGGTCGCTGTGCACCGGCATCGCCGGCCTCGACCTCGGCACGGCGGCCGCCTTGGGCGGCGTGCGCCTGGCCTGGACGGCCGACAACGACCCCGACATCGCACGGTTCCTGGCCGCCCGCTACCCGCAGGCCACCAACCTCGGCGACCTGGGAACCATCGATTGGCGCCGGGTGGAACCCGTCGATGTGCTCACCGCGGGGTTTCCGTGTGAGGACGTGGGCATCTCCGGGCGCGGCGCCGGTATCGAGAACGGAGAACGCAGTGGAGTCTGGGCCCGCGTCATGGACGCCGTTCGCCTCCTTCGCCCCCGCCTGCTCGTCGTGGAGAACGTGGCCGCGCTGCGGTGGCGGTGGAAAGGCGCCGGGCTCGGCCGGATCCTTGGTGAGTTGGCCGCCGCGGGGTATGACGCGCAGTGGCACAGCCTGCGGGCCCGCGACGTCGGCGCCCCGCATGCGCGCGAGCGGCTGTTCCTCACTGCCTACCCCCGCCGCCCGCGACGCGGGCCGGGGCCCCTGCCGGGTGGCCGAGCGCAAGCGCCGCGGCAAGCAGGTGGGCCTGCCCGATGCGGTGCGCCACCTGGCCGAGACCAACCCCGCGGCCACGTCCTGCACCCGCAGCTCCATACCGGCGGCCCCGGAGGCTGCCGCAGCACGCTGCCGGGTCGGGGGCCCGGTCGCGCAGAGGCCCGATCAGTGCCGCCGTGCCCGCTGAGCGCGCCGGGCGCGTGGCAGGGCCGCGAGGAGGCGATCCGCCGCTGGGAGAACATCACCGGCCGGAGGGCACCGTGCCCGCTGGAGCCGGGCCAGCGCGGGGGCAGGCGCCTGTCCGCGCGTTTCACCGAGTGGCTCATGGGCTTCGAGGAGGGCTGGGTCACCGACCCCGGCCTCGGTCTGTCGCGCAACGCGCATTTGCGTGCGCTGGGGCGGGCCGTCGTGCCGCTGCAAGCCGAAGCCGCCATGTCCCTGCTGCGCCGCGTCGCTGAGGAGGCACCGTAGTGACCTCGCACCACCGCACCGACACCGAGCCCGAGCACGCTGCGGCATCCGCCGCCGAGGACAACCGCCGCGCTCTGGCCGAGGACCTGCGCGCCCTGGCCGACTTCCTGCAGGAGCGGCCCGAGTTGCCGGTCAGCCCGCATGCCGTCGTGGAGGTCGCCTACTTCCCGCGCGGTGACGACCAGGACCGGGTGCGTGAGGTCGCCCGTGTCGCAGACCTCCTCAGCACCCGGCCGCACGCCGAAGGCGCGCACACCGTGTGCGGGCGCGGGTTCGGCCGCACCGCCTACCGGGTGGTGGCCATCCCCGAGGAGGTGATGGCCCGCCACCGGGCGCTGATGAGCTACGCCGACACCATCCAACCTGACTAACAGCAGCACTCGACCGATAGCCGCGAAGAATGTAGGGAGACGACGAGTGCTGGCGGCCACCACCGATGAGGAGATCGCCCAAATCCAGCGCGCCGCCAAGCGTCTGGACGCCGCACTCATGGCGGTGGCCGCCGGAGCACTCGCCTTCTCCACCGTCACCGTCGCCGAGTTGGCCATCGACCACGGTGTTCCCGCCTGGATCGCGTGGATGCTCGAACCTTTGGTCGGCATCGCCCTGTGGGCCGCCTTGAGTTCGGACGCGGTCCTGGCCCGGTACGGGCGCGCCTCAGGGTGGCGGGCCTGGCTGCTGCGCACCTTCACCGGCGCGACCACCCTGACCACCAACATCTGGGGATCGGTCTTCGCCGCTCCCCGCCCCGGCCGCCTCGAATGGGACCCCGACCCGACCGGCATCGTGCTCCACGCGATCGCGCCCGTGCTGCTGATCCTGCTGGCCGAGGCGGCCCCGCGCTACCGGGCCCACTTCGCCGCCATCACCACCACCCTGACCAGCCCCGACGCGGCCACCAGCGGCCCCGACACGGCCCCACCCGGGGCGCCGGGTCCATCACCCCACCCGGCCCCCACCGCAGTGACCGGGCGCGGCCGCTGGCCTGGGGCGGAACCGTCTGCCCCAGGCCAGCGGCCGCCGCAGGGCGGCCGGGAAGCCGCCGCCCGTTCAATCGTCGCCGACCACCCCGAAATCACGGGTGCCGAACTCGCGCGGCGCCTCGGTTTGAAAACCCGAACCGGACAAAGAATACGAAACCGCATTGAAAACGAAAAACAACCAGAAAACATATTCAACAGGCGCGCAGAGAACGGGTCGGACGAGGTTCTTCGTGAATCCGATGGGTGATGCCACCAATCCGCTTGTGACCGGGGGCGGAGTGGAGCGCTCATGGTGGCGCCCCCGCACCCGCGGGGGTGGCCGACCATCGGCCGCACCCTGGCAAACCGCGCCGGAAGGAGGACGACATGGACAACACCGGCAACGCACCGGGGCGGGCGATGACCGCTGAGGAGGTCGCCGGGTTGCCGGTGGTCCTGGGCCCGGTCGCGGCCGGGCGCCTGCTCGGGATCGGGCGCACCAGCACCTACCGGCTGCTGGAGACCGGCGCGTTTCCCGCGCCGGTCTTCCGGGCGGGCAAGCAGTGGCGCATCCCCACCGCAGGGGTGTGCGCCTTGCTGGGACTTGCCTACCCGCCTCCCACAACCGGGGGTGGCACAGGCGGCGGCGGTGGTCGGCCTTCACATGTGGAACATGAAAGGTGATCGATGTCCGGGCGTGAAGGATCGGTGTTCAAGCGGTGCAGTTGCCGCGACGAGGCCACGGGCAAACCCTTGGGGACGAAATGCCCGAACCGAAGCGGCCGGGCGGAGGATGGAACTCCGCCCACGGAACCTGGGCTTTCCAGACTGAACTGCCCCGGCGGGCTTCGGGGGCGCGCCGCCAGGCGCGGCGCACGGGGCTGGAATCGCTGGACGCGGCGCGCGATCGACTCGACCACGTCACGGCGCTGCTGGCCGAGGCGGCGGGTGACGAACACGCCGCCGTCAAGGTGGCCGACATGGTCGAGGCGGCGATGGCCAAGCGGGCCCCACTGCCGACAGCGGCCGAGGTACGGCGCCGGATCGGCGGAGGCGCCACCACACGCGATCAAGTGCCGACCGTGGCCGGATGGCTTGCGGAGTGGTTGGCGGGCAAGAAGAAGCTAGCAGCCTCCACCCGGGTGTCGTATCAGGGCCACATCACCAACCACCTGGTGCCGCATGTGGGGTGGGTGCGGTTGGACAAGCTCGGGGTGGGCCATCTGCAAGCGCTGTTCGAGGCGGTCGAGGAGCGCAACGACCACATCCGCGCCTGCCGCGCAAGCGATGATGCGGAGGTGCGGGCGTCGGTACGGGGCATGCGCGTCGTGAGTATCTCCACCAAGCACCGGATCCGGGCGACGCTGCGCAGCGCCTTGTCGGCGGCGGTGTCCCGCCCGGATCTGCCGGTGCAGGTGAATGTGGCCTCGCATGTGGAGTTGGAGTCGGCGCCGCGGCCCAAACCGGTGGTGTGGAGTACGGAACGGGTCGCCCGGTACCGGAGGACGGGGGAGGTGCCGGCCCCGGTGATGGTGTGGACCCCGGAGCAGACCACCCGGTTTCTCGAGCGGGCGTATCGGGACCGGCTCTACGCCTTGTTCCACCTCATCGCACTCAAAGGGCCGCGTCGGGGCGAAGCCGTTGGCCTGGAGTGGGAGTCGGTCCGGTTGGGCGATGGTGCGGTCGACATCACGACGCAGGTGGTGCAGTTGGGGTGGGACACCGTGGTGACCACGCCCAAGAGTGCGGCGGGGCGGCGCACCATCACCCTTGACGCGGAGACGGCCACGGTGTTGAAGGCGTGGCGGGCCCGCCAGCGCCAGGAACGCCTCAAAGCCGGGGAATCCTGGACCGATTCGGGGCGGGTGTTCACCCATCCGGACGGCACGGGGGTGCATCCGGGGTGGGTGAGCGGGTTGTTCTGCCGCATCGCCGCGGAGGCGGGGTTGCCGCCGATCAGCCTGCACGGGCTGCGCCACGGTGCGGCGTCGCTGAGTTTGGCCGCGGGTGTGGATGTGAAGGTGGTCTCGGCCGAGTTGGGCCATTCCACCACGAGCTTCACCCAGGACACCTACCAGAGCGTGTTCCCGGATGTCGCGAAGGCGGCGGCGGAGGCGACCGCGGCGCTGTTGCCGTTGAAGGAGGCGCGGTCCGGGGGCTGATCCGCGGGTTGGGCGGGCGCCCCGGCCCGGGGCGCCCGGTACGGGTGTTGGCGGCCCCGTGTCGGCCTGTGGCGGGCCGGTGCGGGGCGGCTGGTGTTTGCGGGGCGCTGCCCGGCGGCCGGGGCGGTGTGGGGGCGTGTGGCGGGTGCCGTTGCGCCCCGGGGATGGCTGGCGGTCGGCGGGGGTAACCGGGCCTGGGCCACCAATCCGATGGTGTTCTTCGTGCGGAGGCCGAGCGGGGGAGCGAGCGCGGAGCACGTCCGGGGGACAAAGCGGGCGAATCAACAGCCAACAGAGTTTCGCGCAGGCCGTTTACCTGCGATTACTCGGTGCACCTGGCAGGATTCGAACCTGCGACCGTCGGATTAGAAGTTGCCTGGTTTGGTGTCGACCACTCCCGAATAGTGCCGCTACCTGCCATTTTATCCGCCGGATCTCCGCCGTCAATACCGTGCTGTGACGCCGTGTGCCGCCTGGGTCCGTGACGGCCGAGCGACGATGGAGCACACGCTTGCCTGAATACCGCAAGGGTGGAGCGCTTCTTAGCAACGAATTTCAGCGAATCGACTCCTATCCCGCAGCGACGTTATCTCTGGCTCGGCCGCGGTACCAACCTGGACAGCAGCGAATAAGGGTTGTGTAGCTCACCTCTGGTCCCGTTAGCCTCGATCTTTCGTGAGGCTGCGGCGTCGAAGTGAAGGACCCGGCCCTGTCTCA
>NZ_BAAGYZ010000022.1:0-7180 GCF_054778995.1 Streptomonospora sediminis | reverse complement strand
TGCTGGGTGTTCGCGCACATTGTTCACGGGTTTTGCCCTGGTTGATTGCCGCATGGGTGGCCTCCTTTTTTTGGGGGTGGTGTGGTGGTTGGTTGGGGTGTTTGGTTTGCGGTGGTTATAGCGGGAGGGTCACACCCGGTCTCATTCCGAACCCGGTCGTTAAGTCTCTTTGCGCCGATGGTACTGCCTTCATGGTGGGGGTGGGAGAGTAGGTTGCCGCCGCATTTTTTTGTGAAGTTTGGGGGTGGGTCCTTTGGGGTCCGCCCCCTTTTTTTTATGCCTGGGTGGGGGCGGGTCGGCGATCCTGCGGAGATTCGGGGATCCGGCGCCGGGTGCCGGCATTTCCGCAGGGTCGTTGCCGAACACTGCCCCGGGATCGGGTATGCGGGGCAGGCGGGCGCCCGCCTGGACCCTCCGCCGTCCTCGGTGCTGGTTTTGAGTGCAGATGACCCGTCGCCCGGCAGACCACAAGGCCGCACAGCGAACCAAAGCCGCACCCCGCCGCCGAGCAGCCTGGACGCGGTGGACCGGTCGGCCGGCGGTTGTGTGACGCCGCTCCCGCCGGCCGGGTGCCTGGACGGGCGGCTGCGGCGGTCAGATGCCGTAGAGTGAAAGCCTGGGATGAACAACGCGCTGCTACTGGCAAGTGGCAGCGCTTTTGACTGTTTACGGACGGAAGCATGACTGACGAAAGCCGCGGGAGCCGAGACAGCTCGGGAGCACGCAACACTGGAGGCGGTCAACGCTCCGGTGGTCCGAGTGGTGGCCGGGGTGGAGGCAACGCGGGACGCCCCCGTTCGGGTGCGGACCGGGGCGGCGGCCGTTCGGGTGGCTTCCGTGGGGGCCGCGATGCCGGTGGCAGCGGTGGCAGTAGCGGCGGCGGCAGTGGCCGCGGTTCCGGCTCCGGTCAGGCCGGGCGGGGAACCGGTGGCGGATCCTCCGATCGCCGGGGCGACCGCGGCGGTTTCCGGTCCGGTGGCGGTTCCGGCGCAGGCGCCGGCGGCGGTGCGGGCAGACCCCGCCGCGATGGGGCGCCTCAGCGCAGCGAACGCGGTGGCGACCGTGAGCCCCGCGGTGGTGGTGACGACCGTCGCCGTGGCGGCTCGGGCGACCGCGCATCCGGTGGCCGCCCCGACCGGGACCGCCGCGATGGCGCCGGCCGCCCGCAGCGCGGGCCGAGCGCCGGCAAGGGCGGTGGCAAGGGTGGCGCCCAGGCCGGACGGGAGCGTTCGGTCGGTTCGCAGCGGGAATCCCGCGATCCCGCGCCCGCGCTCCCGGACGACGTTGCCGTCACTGAGCTCGACCAGGAGATCCGCAGCGAGTTGGGCACGATGCCCCGGACCCTCGCAGAGCTCGTCGGTCGGCATATGGCGATGGCCGGTCGGCTCCTTGAGGAGGATCCCGAGCGCGCCTACGAGCACGCGGCCTTCGCCCGCCGCAAAGCGTCGCGGATGGGCGTGGTGCGCGAAGCAGCGGGGATCGCCGCCTACACGGTCGGGAAGTGGCAAGAGGCGCTCTCCGACCTGCGGGCCGCCCGCCGGATGACCGGGCGCGACAGCATCCTGCCGCTGATCGCCGACTGCGAGCGCGGGCTGGGGCGCCCGGAGCGGGCCCTGGAGATCGCCCGCGACCCGGCCGGCGCCAAGCTGGAAGCCGCCGAGCGGATCGAGTTGCGCATCGTCGCGGCCGGCGCCCGGCGTGATCTGGGGCAGCCCGAGGCCGCACTGGTTGAGCTGCAGGTTCCCGAGCTGAAGGAGCGGCGCGCCCGTCCGTGGATCGCGCGGCTCTTCTACGCCTACGCTGACGCCCTCCTTGAGGCCGGTCGGCGGAAGGATGCCCGGGAGTACTTCGCGCGGGCCTCTTCGGTCGACCGCGAGGGGATGACCGACGCCGACGAGCGCCTTGCCGAGCTGGAGGGCGTCGCGATCGTCGACGTTGGCGAAGACGTCGTCTGGACGGACGCCGAGGACCCCTTCGACGCGTCGGAGGAAGCCGAGGAGCCGGACGAGGACGAGAAGAAGCGCATCGAGGGCGCAGTGCCGCCGCCCGTGGTGAAGCAGGAACGGCCCGCCGAGGACGCGGGGGTGTTGTCGTCCCAGGTCGATGAGGAGCCGGAGCAGCAGCCTGCGCAGGCCGCCGAGGTGGCAGAGGTAGCGGAGCCGGCCGAGACGACGGAGTCGACCGCAGCGCCCGAGACGGCTGAGACTGTCGAGGAGTCGCCGGAGTCGCCGGAGTCGCCGGCGAGCACGGAACTCACGGACGCCACGGAATCCGCTGACACCGCCGAATCCCTGCAACCCGCGGACTCCACGGATCCCACCGGTCCCGGCGCGTCCAACGGGACACCGGAGCCCGGCTCCGACCGCTGAAGCGGCAACGAGCGGTCAGGTCGGCGGGGTGCCGATGGTCGCGCGGATGCCGTGTACCACCCGTATCCGGTGGTTGTGGGTATCGGCGATGTACAGGTCCCCGCCGGGGCTGACGGCGATTCCGCCGGGGGAGTCGAGCATGGCCTGCTCGGCAGGTCCGTCATCGCCCGCGAAGCCGTGCATGCCGTTGCCGGCGAGCGTGATCGGACGCGGCTTGCCCGGTACGAATGCGAGGACGCGGTTGTTGGCGGCGTCGGCCGCGAGCACTGTGCCGTCCTCGGGTTCCACGGCCAGCGCTTCCGGATGCGGTGGCAGGCGCGGGTCCCAGGTGTTGGTGACCGTGTGATCGTCCGGGTCGATCTTGCTCAGCCCTGCCGTTGCGTCGGCGAAGTAGACGGCACCGTCCTTGCCTGCGGCAATCGGGCCGAGCGGACTGAAGTCCGTCTGGGTGGTCGGCCCAGCCCTGGAGTCTCCGCCGTCGCCGCCACTGCTACTACTCCCGTCACCACCATCGCTTGCACCACCACTGCCGCTGGCCGCACCGCTACCATCGGGCCGGCTGCTGCTGGCCGAGGGCGCAGGGCTGGGTGCGGTTACCTTGGCAACGACCCGGACGTGGTCGGACTCCGGGTGCCCGGCATCGCGGGCCTGGTGGGGAGTGATAGCCACGATGCGGCCGTTGCCGCTGTCAGCGATGTAAAGGGTGCCCGAGGGACCGACGTCGACGCCGGTGGGCCACCACAGGCCGCCCACGCCGTTCATCTGCCGCGGTTTGAGGTCGGCGGCGCCGCCGTCGTCGCGGCCCGCCAGGATCTCCAGGCTCCCTTCGGCGAGGTCGACCGCTGCCACCTGGTTCTCCAGCATCGAAGCGATGTAGAGGGTGTGGCCGTAAGGGTCGACCGCCAGGTCGGTGACCTTGGGCAGCGCCGCAGCCGTGGCGCTGGATGTCTGGGCCCAGTCCCTGGTGCCGCCGCCGGCGACCGTGTTGATGGTGCCGCTGTCGGGGTTGACGCTGCGGATGCGGTTGTTGTCGGTGTCGGCGATGAACAGGGTGCCGTCGGCGGCGAAAGCCAGCGCGCCGGGAGCGTTCAGCCGCGCGTCCTGTGCAGCGCCCGCGTCGCCGGAGTAGCCGCCGCCGAGCCAACCGGGCTCGCCGGTTCCCACGACGGTGTCGATGGTGCCGTCCTCGCCCGCCTCGACCGGGGCGCCGCAGCCGATCGGAGCCAGCAGCACAAGGAGTGCCAGGACGCTGAGCCTCCGCCCGGTTCGTGCCCGTAGGAGGCCGGGGCCGCGGCGGCGGCCGACCGGTCGACCGAGAAGCATCGAGGCACTCCGGGGGGAGACGCGCAATTCTGGGTGGGCGGAACACGCTGAACATGGTCAAGGTACCCCAAAGGCGCCTGGCCATGCCTGGCTAACGCACTGTTCACCTGTGCGCCGCTGCGGTGTTCCGCCCTGCGTTCGGCCCGGATCGGGGACCGCCGGGGCCGTTCAGCCGCTGTGCGCTTCGGCTCCGCCGGGGACCCCGTGCCTGCGGTAGTGAGTATTCCGCCAGAGCAGCACGCTGCAGGAGAGCATGGTCGCGGCCAACGAGGCCAGCAGTACGCCGCCCTTGGCGTTGTCGAGCATTGTTGCCGAACCCGGGTAGGCCAGCTCGGTGATGAGCAGCGAAACCGTGAAGCCGATGCCGGCCAGCATGGACATGCCGGTTATGTCCCACCAGCTCAGTGTCGGGTTGAGTTCGGCGCGAGTGAGCCGGGTGGTGACCCACGCACCGCCCAGGATGCCGACGATCTTGCCCGTGATCAGGCCGAAGAAGACGCCCAAGGCGACCGTGTCGGTGACCATCCGGCCGAAGTCGCCGAACGCCACGCCGGCCGACATGAGCGCGAAGATCGGCAGTGCCAGCGCGGTCGACCAGGGGCGGAGCATGTGTTCGGTGCGGTGCAGCGGCGACTCGAACTCGCCCGCGGCGATGGTGCTGCGCATCAGCATGCCCATGGCCACGCCGGCGATGGTCGCGTGCACACCGCTCTCGTGCATCAGCGCCCAGATCACCAAGGCCAGCGGCACGTAGACCAGCCAGTTGGGCACGGGCGAACGGTCCAGGGCGGCGGCCAGGCCGCGCCCCTGCTGCAGGTAGGCGAAGACCACCAGGAGCAGCAGCGCGCCGATCAGCGGCAGGAAACTCAGGTCGTCGGTGTAGAAGACCGCGATGACCAGGATCGCGCCGAGGTCGTCGACGATGGCGAGTGTGAGTAGGAACGTGCGCAGCGCGGGAGGGAGGTTGCGTCCGATGATCGCCAGTACCGCGAGCGCGAACGCGATGTCGGTCGCCATGGGGATGCCCCAGCCGCTGAGGGCCTCGGGGTTGGCGAAGTTGAAGCCGGCGAAGACCAGCGCGGGTACAGCCATGCCCCCGGCCGCCGCGACGATGGGCAGCATGGCCCGGCGCGGATTGCGGAGTTCACCGTGGACGAACTCCTGCTTGAGTTCGGCTCCGATGATGAAGAAGAACAGCGCCAGGACCCCGTCGGCGGCCCAATGCTCGATACTGAGGTCGAGGTGCAGCGGCTGCGAAGGACCAAAGTGGAAGCTGCGGATCGTCTCGTAAAGCCCTGACCAGGGCGAATTCGCCCAGATGAGCGCCACCGCCGCCGCGCCGATCAGTAGGAAGCCGCCAACGGCATCCTTGCGAAGTGCATCGGCGAGCGCGTGCACACCCGTCTTCCTCACCATGGTAGAACTCCCGAGTCGTCTTTACGCGTAGCAGCACATTCGCCGACCAGACTTCCCGGCACACCATGCGAGTCTTGCGACTCTGCCCAGCCAACCCTGCCGTATGGCTCGGTATCTGTCCAAATCATCCCAGGTCACGTCAGTCGTGAAAGTTCGGCTGAGCAGGAGGTTCCCGAATTCCACGAGAGATTCCACGAGCGTACGGTTGCAGATTCACCCCCGGGGACGACACCCCGAAAGCTGCAGCGCAGGCTATCGGAAGCCGCCGTTCGGGCCATGGGCGGCCCCCGCGGAGAGGCGCGGCGGCGGCCCGCGCCCGCGGTGACCACCGGGATGCCGCGGCGCGGCTCCGATGACGTCCCCGCCGCCGCTGAACGGCGCCGCAGTGCATCTGGGCCGCCTGCCCGACCGCCACGACTCGGTGGTGTGCCTGCTGTTCCGCGGTGAGCGCCCGGTGCTGGTGCGCCACCGCCGGCGCGCCTGGGAGTTCCCCGGTGGCCACGCCGAAGCCGGCGAGGACATCGAGGCCACGGCGCGCCGCGAGGCACGGGAGGAAGCCGGAGTCGAGCTTGCCGAGGTGCACGTCGACGGCTATTACGTCCTCGCAGGCGGCCACACCACCGTCGTCACGCACGCGCAGGTGGCCGCATGCGAGCCCTTGACCGGCGAGTTCGAGACCGATGAGGTCCGCGAGTTCGACGTGCTGCCCGGCGATCTGTCCTGGGATGACGGCATCTATGCCCATCTGCTGCGCGTGCTGGGGCTGCCCGGCGCCGCCTGAACCGGGCGCCTGCGCAACCGGTGCGGCCCATCCGCTGCGCGGCGGGACCGCCGCTGCCTCAGCCGGTGCCGTCCTGACCGGTTGCGGCCGCCTCGCGCTGGTCGGCGGCGACCCGGTCGAGCCAGTGCGCGATGCCCGCGACATTGCTCTGCGCCCCGCTGAGCACGTCCATCACCGCCGCCGACTCGGGCGAGGCCGAACCTGCGGACGTGCCGTACCGGTCGGCGACGCGCTCGCGGACCATCGCCACGGCGTGGTCGAGATCGGGGGAGTCGGCGCGAGCCTGGCGCACCGCCTCGACCCATTCCCGCAGCTCGACTTCCGCGCTTTCCAAGGTCTCGCCGACCGCATCGACCGCTCCGAAGTGCGAGAACAGCAGCCGCCGCGGCGCTATGTCGCCGAACAGGCGCAACGACGCCAACGCGGACTCCAGGTCGAAGTCGGGCGGCGGCGTGGCCGGCCGGACATCGCCGGTGGCGGGGTTGTAGACGCCGAGAGCGTCGCCGACATACAGGTCGCCGGTGGCCGAGTCGACCAGACCGACGTGGTGCTTGGCGTGGCCGGGAGCGTAGTGGCTGACGAGTCGGCGCCCGCCGCCCAGCTCGACCTCCCCGGTCGCCGCCACGGCACGGATGCGGTCGGCGTCGGTGGGGCGGAGTTCGCCGAAGAGGACATCGAGCTTGTCTCCCCAGACCATGCGTGCGCTGCGCATCAGGCGCGCAGGGTCAGCGAGGTGTCGGGCACCCCGCTCGTGGACCACGATCTCGGCGCTGGGGAACATCGTCGCGATATCGCCGACGCCGCCGGCGTGGTCGAGGTGGATGTGGGTGACCACAACGGTGGCCAGATCGTGCGGACCCACTCCCAGCGCCTGCAGTGCATTGCGCAGCACCGGCGCCGAGCCGGCGGTGCCCACCTCTACGACGCAGGGCCGCTCGGTGCGGATCAGGTAACTGGAAGTGATGCCGGGATAGCCCGCCATCCGGGTGTCGATGGCGAAGATTTCGTTGCCCAGGGCGGTGATGCCATTGGGCAGTGTGCTGGGGTCCACGGCGTCGTGCACCATAGGTCTCCTTCCACATCCGGCCGCCACCCGGCCGAACCGGCCGGCGCTGGTAGTCCGTCCGCCGGCCGGGGCCGCGCCGACGGTTGCCGTCCCGGCATCAGCCGGCCGGGCGGCCTCGGAGCCGAATCTAGTTCACCACGGCTGCCGGGTGCCCCAGCGGGCCGGGGGGGTGCTTCTATGGGATTGTCAAGCCGCCCGGGCCACCGGCGGTTGGTAGAACGTCCC